>CAZZLP010000005.1:0-24979 GCA_964654705.1 uncultured Chitinophaga sp. | reverse complement strand
CCGAAGGCACCCAGCTGACTGATGCTTTTGGTGCCGGGTCTGACCCCGTATTCACCGCGTGCGGACAGGACCGGATCGGTCACCACCACCCAGCGCGCGGTCAGTGGTGAAAAGAAAACGGATAAGTTTTTTTTGGGCTTAAAATCGAGTCCCTGGCTAAAGATGATATAACCCGGAGACGTAAACGTTGAGGCAAAGGTTTTGATGTTATTGGGATAGGTATAGCCGCGAATAAATTGCGAACGGATATTAAAGAGGGTCGCGAGGTTTAGTTTCTTATTGAGCGAGTATCCATATTTGGAGATCAGGTCAAAGCGGTCATCGTTTTTTCGGCTTCCCAGTGACGTGGTATTGATGTAGCCAAAGAAAATATCGAGCGTATTGTCCCAGCTGTTGCGGTCTTTGCGATAGTAGGAGTAGAGCTGTAAGATGGTATTGACGGTCAGCGAGAACTGGTCGCCACCCGCTGCCCAGTTATTGAGGGTGCCCTGTCCGATCGTAAGCGTGTAGTTACCGCCCGATTTCCATTTTTTGATTAGCGAGTCGGGAACGTATTTTTTTACGGGTCGCAACGACTCATTTTGTAATCTTCGAATGACGGCATCTTGTGCATGCAGGGTAGCCATACAGGCAATAAGACAAAATAGAATGGTAAAAAGAAAGTATTTCATATGTTGCATTGAAAGCAGCACAAATCTATCAAATTTCGTTGTTCGATAAACTGCTCTTAGTGTACCTTTCTGCCTTTCCATCGATACCCGCCTCGTACCCCCAGTACCCCCGCTACCACGGTATAAAGAATATGCAACGGCTGTAACCAAAAGAATTTTTTTATCAAGTCCTTGCCATCAAAGAAGCGGGCCACTTCGCTTACAAAAGACCATTCGAGTATTGTTTTGATACCCCATCCTCCTATGAACGCAAAAAGCAGGCGGCCATCGAAAAGACCGCCCAGTACCATCAAGAGCAGTGTCAGATTGTAGCACCACACCAGCGTCAATACCATTTGAAGGTTGCCTTTTTTGTAATAAGCCGACTTGCTGGCCCAGCGAATTCGTTGTTGTAAAAAATTAGGCCAGTTGTCTTGTGCGGCTGTGCTTACGATGGCTTGTTTTGATTTTAGGTACACGATCCGGTCGGGGTAGCGATCACTGATCTTATGCAACAAAAAAAAGTCATCTCCCGAAGCAAGTTGCTTGTTTTCTGCATAGCCGTTTACTTCGGTAAAGACCGCTTTGGGGTAAGCGAGGTTGGCACCGTTAGCCATCAGTAGTTTGCCGGTTTGCAGCCCGGCTCCGGTAATTCCCTGCAAGACCATAAAGTCGAGCGCTTGCAAATAGCCCAGTGCATTTTTTTTATAGTTAAGTGCGACGGGGGCTGCAATGAATTTAGCCCCAGCAGATCGATAGACAGTAACAATCTGTTCGATCCAGTGTGGCCCGGGTATACAATCGGCATCGGTGCAGATGATCAGCTCTCCAGTGGCTCTTGCCACTCCTTTTTCTAAGGCGGTTTTCTTGTACGAATTAATACCGTCTGCCTCTAGTCGGAGGAGCGTGATTCCCTCGAATGCCAGCACAATGGCAGCAGTTTGGTCTTCGGAGTGATCATCGATAACGATGATCTCCGGCCGGGGTCCGGGGTAGCGCTGGGCTTGCAACGCGGTTAGCAGCACTGCGATGTTGGCCTCTTCGTTCCGGGCCGGGACCAGTACGGTTACCAGCGGAAGGGGCGTGAAATTCGGAGTAGCCGGGTCGGATCTGGCCTGAGCGGTAGTTTGTGGAATGTTATATGGAGTCGCCCGCCAATCTTTTAAAAAACGCCGGATGAGTTGTCCGTAAGCCAACGAGAGCAGCAAAAACAGGGCGATAAGGAAAAGCATGTTAGACAAAACTAGGTATTGAAAGGGCAATCCAAAAAGAACAGTTTTTTAACGAAAGGTCACCGGGCTGATCGAAAATAAATTGTAGATTTGATAGTTGCTTAAACAACTATATGCCAAACAACCAATTTAAGAAAGGGGAACTTTACAGCTTTATTACCGGGCTTGCCTCTACAGCCATTGCAAGAAGACTTCAAAAAAAGTTCAATGCACAGAAATTGCCCGTTACCATTGAGCAGTGGAGCGTATTGTATCATCTGTGGAAAAAAGATGGTATGAGCCAACAAGACCTGTGCAAGGCCAGCTACAGAGACAAGCCCAGTATTACCCGGCTGGTAGATAATCTGGAGCGTGCCCAATTGGTCAAGCGTGTGGCAGCGGCCACCGACCGGCGCATCAATCTTATTTACCTGACAAAAGAAGGCCAGCAATTGCAAGAGCAAACCATGAAGCTGGCCGATCAAACGCTCAACGAAGCCTTGCAATCGGTACCGAACGACAAAGTAGAGGTCTGTAAGCAGGTGTTGCAAGTCGTATACGATAATCTTAGTTAAACATCATTTATCATTCAATTTTTTTCTATGTCAGCTACCACTACCGTAAAGAAAGCCATCAAGGGCGGACAATGGTTAACCACGGCCTCCTTGCCCGAGGATTGTTTTATTCCCGAAGATTTTAGCGAAGAGCAACACATGATCAAGGACATGTGTCATCAGTTTCTGGATACCGAAGTTTTTCCGATCGTTCAGCGTATCGATTCGCTCGAACCCGGATTGATGCCCTCGCTGGTGGCAAAGACCGGAGCGCTGGGGCTGCTCTCTATCTCTATTCCAGAAGCCTACGGCGGACTGGGAAAAGATTTTGTTACCTCTGTTATTGCCAGCGAGTATCTTGGGGCCGGTCATTCGTACTCGGTTGCCGTTTCTGCCCATACTTGTATCGGCATGTTGCCCATTTTATATTTTGGAACAGAAGAACAAAAGAACAAATACCTGCCTAAACTTGTCACTGGCGAGTGGGCCGGTTCTTACGGACTTACTGAACCCAACAGTGGCAGTGATGCACTTAGCGCCAAGACCACTGCCGTGCTTTCTTCTGACGGCAAGCACTATATCTTGAATGGCCAAAAGTGCTGGATAACCAATGGCGGTTTTGCTCATGTATATACTGTCTTTGCCAAAGTGGATGGCGAGAAGTTTACGGCCTTTATCGTAGAGCGCGGTACTCCCGGGTTTACACAAGGGCCCGAAGAAGATAAAATGGGCATCAAGGGATCTTCTACCGTGCAGTTATATTTTCAGGATTGTAAAGTTCCGGCAGAAAATTTACTGGGTGAGTTGGGTAAAGGGCACAAGATCGCCTTTAATATTCTGAACCTGGGTCGTCTCAAACTTTGTGCGGCAGCCGTAGGCGGATCGCGAATGGCGTTAAATCAATCCCTTACTTATGCCAAGACCCGAGAGCAGTTCAAGCAACCCATTGCCAACTTTGGGGCCATCAAGCATAAGTTGGCCGAAGTGGCCATTCGCGTCTTTGTAGCCGAATCGGCTCTGTACCGTACGGCAGAATGGATCAAACAAAAAGAAGAAGAATTATTGGCATCGGGTAAACCTTTTTCAGAAGCGTTGCTGGCCGGTGCGGAAGAATATGCCATTGAATGTGCCGCTTTAAAAGTATTTGGTAGTGAAGTGCTCGATTTCTCTGTCGATGAAGGCGTACAGATTCACGGAGGAAATGGCTTTAGTGCCGAGTATAATATTTCGCGGGCCTATCGCGATAGTCGCATCAATCGAATTTACGAGGGCACCAACGAGATCAACCGTTTGCTGGCGCTAGACATGACGCTCAAGCGTGCCATGGGAGGACGACTCGATCTGATGGGTCCGGCCATGGCTGTTCAAAAAGAATTGATGAGCCTCCCCGACTTTGGAACCGCTAACGATGCTCCGTTTGCAAGTGAACTAAAGTTGGTTGCCAATCTAAAGAAAGCCATCTTGATGACCGCAGGTGCTGCCGTACAAAAACTGATGATGAAGATCGAGCATGAACAAGAGATCTTGATGAATATAGCCGATATGGCCATTGAGGTCTTTCATGCCGAGAGCGTCTTGCTTCGTGTGATGAAGCTCACTGCAAAGCAGGGCGAACAAGCCGTGGCCGATCGTATTGACATGATGCGCACCTACCTTTATGATGCGGCCGACCGTGTCAATAAGTCGGGTAAGGATGCCATTAACGGCTTTGCCGATGGTGACGAAGGGCGTCTAATCTTGATGGGGCTCAAGCGATTCACCAAGGCAGAGCCCTTTAACAGCAAGGCCGCTCGCCGCCGGATCGCCGACCGAATGATTCAAGAGGGACGTTATTGGTAGAAGGATTTTTGTAAATTTGTTTTGAATCTGGCATTATGAGCGAAACCAAGACAGCCCCCGTATTGACGGCCAAAGATTTTGCCACCGACCAAGAAGTGCGCTGGTGCCCTGGTTGTGGAGATTACTCTATTTTGGCGCAGGTACAAAAAGTAATGCCAACACTCGGTATTCCCCGTGAGAACATTGTGTTTATTTCGGGCATCGGGTGTAGCAGCCGCTTTCCTTATTATATGAACACGTACGGAATGCACTCCATTCACGGGCGTGCTACCGCAGTGGCCAGTGGGCTTAAAGCAAGTCGGCCCGAATTGAGCGTGTGGATCATTACCGGTGATGGTGACAGTTTGAGTATCGGGGGCAATCATACCATTCATTTGTTGCGTCGCAATTTTGACGTGAACATCTTGCTCTTCAATAACCAGATCTATGGGCTGACCAAAGGACAATATTCTCCTACATCAGAAGAGAAAAAAATTACCAAGAGTACCCCGATGGGAAGTATCGATCATCCCTTTAATCCTGCGGCACTCGCACTCGGCGCCGATGCTACGTTTGTGGCACGCACCATGGATCGTGACCCCAAACATTTGCAGGCCATGCTGCTGCGTGCAAATGCGCATAAGGGCTCTTCTTTTCTCGAGATCTATCAGAACTGCAACATCTTTAACGACGGCGCCTTTGAGATCTTTACCGAGAAAGGAACCAAGCCTGTCGAAACCTTATTCTTGGAATCAGGCAAGCCGTTGCTGTTCGGTGCTAGCAATGAAAAAGGGATCAAGCTCGATGGCTTTAAACCCGTAGTGGTCGATCTATCGCAAGGATATTCGGCCGATGACTGTTGGGTACATGATGAAAGAGATATTTACAAAGCGCAAATTCTCTCGCGCATATTTGATGACGTACATGTAGAAGGTCATCTCCCTCGTCCTTTTGGCGTTTTCTACGAGACCGATCGTCCTTGTTACGAAGACGTAATGAAGGCGCAGTTAGAAGAAGCCAGTGCTCGTAAGACCGCCGATCTCGATAAGCTGCTTCGCGGTAACGAGGTGTGGACGATTCAATAATCTAGTTCTCCTTGCCGCGGTAGTAATTTGAAACTTTTTCGGTGATAGGTACAGAGTCCGTGTGTGTCGATCGCCTTTCGATGTGTTGCCGTGCCGTATCCTTTGTTTCGATCCCAACCGTACTGCGGAAACTCCACATGTAATTTTTGCATCAATTGGTCCCGATAGGTTTTGGCTAGTATGCTCGCGGCTGCAATGGAGGCGAATCGTCCGTCTCCTTTAACAAAGCATTGGTGTCGTATGGAAGGGTAAGCGGCGAAGCGGTTGCCATCGATCAGCAATAAGGTCGGTTTTTGTCGCAGCACATCAATGGCCTGATGCATGGCCTTAAAGCTGGCTTTTAAAATATTGATCCGGTCGATCTCTTCGTGATCCACTACACCGATCCCATAGGCGATCGCCTCTTGTTCAATGATCGGGCGCAGTATTTCGCGCTGCGCAGCACTCAACTTTTTGGAATCGTTTAATAATGGGTGCTTAAAATTTTTCGGTAGTATAACAGCAGCGGCTACTACCGGTCCGGCATAGCATCCCCGACCGGCTTCGTCGCAGCCAGCTTCGATTTCGCTCTTTTTATGGAACGCTGCCAACATTGGCTGCAAGTTGCGAAATATTATGTAACAAAATCGCCGGTCGGACCCGTGCGGCTGTACCTTTGCGCCATGAACACATCCGTTGCTTCTCGCCCGGTGGCCATTTGGTTACTAACAGGAGTGGTCATGGTCATTATTCAGATCGCTTTGGGAGGTATCACCCGCCTGACCGGTTCGGGACTCTCCATTACCGAGTGGAATGTGGTGACCGGAGCGCTTCCTCCGCTTTCAGCCACCGAGTGGGCTACCGAGTGGGCCAAATACCAGCAGACCCCACAGTTCCGCTTGCTCAATTTTGATTTTACCTTGCAAGAGTTCAAGTATATTTTTTTCTGGGAATGGTTTCATCGCTTTTGGGCACGGTTGATCGGCGTGGTTTTTATTGTCCCCTTTATTTATTTCTTATGGACACGGCAGTTTAAGTCCTCTATGGTCAGACCCTTATTGATCTTATTCTTGCTCGGCGCCTTGCAAGGAGCCGTTGGCTGGATTATGGTGGCCAGTGGTCTTACCGGTGATGCCATTTATGTAAAACCTACGCGCCTTGCTCTTCACTTTGTACTGGCGCTCGGATTACTGTCGTATACATTTTGGTTTGCGCTACAGTTGCTAGTGCCCGCCGATCAACGAGTCTCACTCCCTACCGTTCGCAAGCGTGTATTATTTATTTTGGCGCTGCTCGTTTTGCAATTAGCTTATGGCGCCTTTATGGCAGGTAACAAAGCCGCCACTGC
Source organism: uncultured Chitinophaga sp. (assembly GCA_964654705.1). Taxonomy (GTDB): domain Bacteria; phylum Bacteroidota; class Bacteroidia; order Chitinophagales; family Chitinophagaceae; genus JJ008. The sequence continues at coordinate 18,334 of CAZZLP010000005.1, read as the reverse complement.
TGCGCCTACCTGGCCCGATATCAATGGAGACCTGATTCCCGGTATGCTTGGATCGGGGAAGGGGATTTTATTTTGGATCGAAAACAAGATCGCTATTCACTTTGTACACCGCGGCTTGGCTTACATATTATTGATCGCGGTGGTACTGATGACCCTTCGGCTCCATCGCCCGCATGGCAGCCGTCTTTTGCAAAAAGCATCATGGTTCCCGATCGCATTGGTGTTGCTACAAGTTTTATTGGGTATTCTCTCGGTGCTATACAGTACGTCCATTATTCCCGGACAGTGGGGAATCTTTGAGTGGATGGCGCAACTACATCAGTTGGTGGCGATGTTATTATTATTGTCGCTGGTGCTGTTGCTTTATCTAACCAGCAAGAAAGAGTGTGGTAATACGCTCAATTGAGCAGTTTTCGTTTTATCTACCGGCTCTCCGTCAACATGCATCATTGCTTTATCGAGGTTCTCTATCTCTATAGCGTCTACTTGCCAATAGTAAATTTCTTTTTGCTGTTCAGCGCTCGCTAAGGACGATACGATCTCTTCTCCTTTCAATGGTCGGTTGGCGCCACTGAGTTGTCGATACGCCCGCCACAGCAGCGGGAGCTTGTTTTGTTTTTTAACAATGATCACATCGAGTAGCCCATCGGATAGCGAAGCATGTGGAGCAATAGTAACCTTATTACCAAACTGATCGGCATTGGCTACGGTGATCATGTAGGCATCGAGTGAGATCTCTTGCCCCAACACGCGCACAGAAAATTTGTAGGAGGGGGCCGATGCGAATTTTTTTATTGCATGTCTTATGTAGGTATTGAGCCCTCGAGTACCGCTCGAAGCATACGCGTGTGCCACGGCTCCGTCAAAGCCCAATCCGGTCAGTTCGCAGGCAAACTGTCCATTCACGGTGTATCCATCGGTGGGTCGTGGCGTGCCATTCAATATAGTGGCGATGGCTTTATATGGGTCGGTCGATAGCTTGGCGGCTCTGGCTAGTCCATTACCCGATCCACAGGGAATGATGCCAAAAGGAAGATCGAGGTGTCTGAAGGCGCCCACCACTTGACTAATGGTACCATCCCCGCCTGCAATTATAATATCTGTGAAGCCCGCCGAGGGCACATACGAAATAAGCTCGTTATACGCACCGCCGATCGCAGCATCGTGGCATTCAAATTCAAATCCGGCCTTGTGGGTTTGTTCCTCGATCAGTTTTCGAAGCAAGCCTCGAGAGCCGTTGCCCGCGATGGGATTGATGATATAGAGTAGTTTCCTTTTCAAGTCGATCATTTGAAACGATCATTCGAAGCAATATTTACCAACGCAGCAGCGCGCTGGCCCAGGTAAAGCCACTGCCAAAGGCCGCGAGACAAACGAGTTGATGTTCTTTGACCAATCCCTTTTCCCAAGCTTCGCAAAGGGCGATGGGAACCGAGGCGGCGGTGGTGTTACCGTAGTGTTGAATATTGTTGTATACCTGATCGTCGCGCAGCCCTAACTTTTGCTGTACGAATTGAGCAATGCGAAGATTGGCCTGATGCGGTATCAGCAGGTCGAGATCTTTGGCTGTAAGACCATTTTTCGTAAGTGCCTCGATGATCACTTCCGGAAACTTTACGACCGCTTTTTTAAAAACGGCGGGGCCATCCATGTAAGGAAACAATTGGGCATTATCGATCATTTCATGACTCATGAACATTTGACCAATAGGAGCCTCATTAAAATCCGCATAGCGTTCTTCTTTCCAGTGGTTGGCATGCGTGCCCGGATTGTACATGGCTAGGATCTCAGCACTCTCCCCATCACTGTGTAAATGAGTAGAAAGAATACCTGCTCTCTCATCGGTGGTCGGCTGCAATACCACCGCACCGGCTCCATCTCCGAATATGACCGATACGTTTCGGCCGCGGGTGCTAAAGTCTAATCCGAAAGAATGTTTCTCGGAGCCTACTACCAAAATATTTTTATAGGTGCCCGTACGAATAAATTGATCGGCCACGCTAAGCGCATAGACAAAACCGCTGCACTGGTTGCGGACATCGAGCGCGCCGATCTCTTTCATTTTCATGGCGCGTTGTAAGAGCACACCGCATCCCGGAAAATAATAATCGGGCGATAAGGTAGCAAAGATGATGAAGTCAACATCCTGCGAAGTTATACCGGCACGTTCAATGGCAATGCGCGAAGCCTCGACCGCCATCGTAGTCGTTGTTTCGTTAGTGCGATGAGCAAACCTGCGCTCTTTGATACCGGTGCGCTCCTGGATCCATTCATCGCTGGTATCCATGTATTGTAACAGATCGTGATTGGTTACGACTTGCGCGGGCAGGTATTTGCCGATACCGGCAATGCGAGAGCGTATCATACAAGCAAAGTTGAGTCTACAAAGTAAAGTAAACCCGCTAACAATCCGTTTGACCTTTTTAACATAAGAAAAAGTGCTGTGTTGTCCGTATCACTGCCCAGCAACGGGTGGGAGGCGTAAAATTTGTGCTCCCCAATCGATACAAGCTTTCTCTACACTCGGCACATCTTTTGATTTTATGGGAGAAGCCAGCACATGATCACGGGTATTGGGTAACGCAATTTCTCTTTTGAGCGAATCGGGTGTGCCTAATGCCTGGTACATTTTCTTCATGGCCGATACTTTGACCACCGGATCTTGTTCTTTTTCGTTCTTGTAGTAATAAAGCATCAGCACGGGTTGTTTTATTTTCTCAAACACCGAACGCTTCATGGTCGTTTCGAGCAACTGCTCCAATTCGACCGGAGCGGTCATTAAATAACGGTTATTCCAATAGCGCGCATAAATGGCAGTGGTATCGCTGACCACGCGGTAGGTTCCGGCAACGGCCTGCGCAATTTGTAATCCCCATGGATCATTGAGCAACCAGGCTTTGTTATCATTGATCTCGATGTTGGGAGAAAGTAAAATCAATCCGGCGATTTCCGGAAATTCTGCAGCCAGTTTCAACGAAAGGGTACCACCGGTAGAGGTCGACATTAGTACTACTTTTTTACCCAGCTTTTTTCCAATAGCGAGGGCTTGCACGGCCGATTCCCATAGTCCTTGAGCGGTCATTGCGCCGAGCGGTGCCGTGGTGTCGATGCCATGGTCCTGGAGCCGGCTCAGGTAAAGGTTCATCCCAAAATGAGTAGCCAAGTTGCGATGCACCGGGTCGCCTTCCATTTGCGAGGCCGAAAATCCATGCAAATACACCAGTGCATATTCGGTGGGGGTGCGCAGACTATCGTTGGCCCAGACAATACGGGCCTCATTATCGGGCTTGATCTTGTGCTGCGACTCCTGATCGCGGATGAACTGTTCCAAGGCTAGTGCGTCGGAAGGCACCTCGGGCAGCACCGTACTATATACCGGTTGGGCGGGTCGGGGGCCGGCCAAATAGAGCATCAAAAAAGCTAATAGCATGATGACCAGGCCTTTTAGGTACTTCATGGGCTTAATTTCCTCTAAATTAACCCATTATTGGCAAGAATTGAGCTACCTTTGCGCGTCTTTGAAAACACCCTTCATGCAAATACGTAACATCGCCATCATTGCCCACGTTGACCACGGAAAGACCACCCTGGTAGACAAGATTCTTCATGCCACCAAGGTATTCCGCGACAACCAGGAGACCGGCGAGTTGATCATGGATAGTAACGACCTTGAAAGAGAGCGCGGCATCACCATTTTTAGCAAGAATGCCGCCGTTACGTACAAAGATGTCAAGATCAACGTGATCGATACCCCCGGGCACGCCGACTTTGGCGGTGAGGTAGAGCGGGTACTTAAGATGGCCGATGGCGTGATCTTATTGGTAGATGCGTTCGAAGGACCCATGCCCCAGACCCGTTTTGTCTTGCAAAAGGCCCTTCAATTGAACCTGCATCCGATCGTAGTTATCAATAAGGTAGATAAACCCAACTGCCGCCCCGATGAGGTGCACGATGCCGTCTTTGAATTATTCTTTAACCTGGACGCCACCGAAGAGCAATTACACTTCCCTACCTATTATGGCAGCGGAAAAAATGGCTGGTTCAACGATTCGCTCCAGCAGATCGATAACATCAATCCATTGCTGGATGGAATTTTACAACATGTGCCGCCGCCAAAAGTAAACGAAGGCCCTTTGCAAATGCAGATCACCTCGCTCGATTATTCTTCGTTTCTGGGCCGTATCGCGGTCGGTAAAATAGCACGAGGATCGATCAAGGAGAACCAACCGATCGCTTTGCTGCAGACGGATGGTACCGTAAAAAAGTCAAGGGTAAAAGAATTATATGTCTTTGAAGGGATGGGTAAAAAGAAAGTTACCGAAGTTATGGCCGGTGATCTTTGTGCCGTCGTTGGCATTGAGGACTTTAATATTGGGGATACCATTGCCGATTCAGAGAATCCCGAAGCTTTACCGGTGATTAGTGTGGATGAGCCCACCATGAACATGCTTTTTTCTATCAACAACTCTCCTTTCTTTGGAAAGGATGGAAAGTTCGTGACCTCACGTCACTTGCGTGATCGCCTGTTGAAAGAGACAGAGAAGAACCTCGCGCTTCGAGTGGTCGATACCGAAGAGGGCGACAGCTTTTTAGTTTACGGAAGAGGAATCCTCCATTTAGGGATCTTGATCGAGACCATGCGTCGCGAAGGATACGAGTTGACCGTTGGTCAACCTCAAGTTATCGTTAAAGAGATTGATGGTAGAAAATGTGAGCCTTATGAAAATCTGGTGGTAGACGTGCCTCAGGAATTCGCCTCGAAAGTAATCGATCTGGTGAGCCGCCGTAAAGGGGAGATGTTGGTCATGGAGACCAAGGGTGAGATGCAACACCTGGAGTTCGATATTCCTTCGCGCGGTCTGATTGGATTGCGTACCCAAATGCTTACCGCTACGACCGGCGAGGCCGTGATGGCGCATCGCTTTAGCGAATACAAAAATTGGAAAGGCCCTATTCCCGGTCGGAACAATGGCGTGCTGGTCTCTAAATTTCAAGACCGTGCCACCGGGTATTCTATCGATAAGTTACAAGATCGCGGCACCTTCTTTATTGAACCCGGCGAAGAAGTGTATGCCGGTCAGATTGTAGCGGAAAATATCAAGCCCGGCGATCTGGTAGTCAATGTTACCGAAGCAAAAAAACTTACGAATCACCGTGCCAGCGGCAGTGATGATGCCACTCGTATTGCGCCCCGTACCCTGATGACGCTCGAGGAGTGTATGGAATACATTCAACAAGACGAGTGTATCGAGGTCACGCCCAACTTTATCAGAATGCGTAAAGTGGTGCTGAACGAAGAAGAGCGAAAAAAAGTACAAAAGAAAATGGAGGCAGAGGCTTCTTGATGCTGGTGATATAATTTTGTAGTTGTTCGTTATGAAAAAGCAATTACCTCTCTCTTTTTTTTGGGGAATGATTCTTTGGGTGTTCTGTAGCCCCAATGCGGTAGCACAATGTTCTATTTGTACCAAAACTGCGCAGCAATTAGGAGAAGGACCCGCCCAGGGAATGAATACCGGTATCTTGTACCTGGCCTTTGCTCCCTTTGCCATTATCGGCTATATCGGTTATCGCTGGTACAAGTCGAATCGCGCGGATGTATAAGTGATCGCGCTCGCTCCACCTTATCCCATAAAATATCGATCAGGGTTTCTCGGCTACAAATCGGTACAGATTAAAGTCTTGTTGCTCCAGGGCTTTACTGATCTCTTGCCGTAGCGACGATTTTGACACATCATGCATGCGTTTGTGCTGTATTAGCTGGTAGGCCTTTTCGGCCAGCAGCCAGCTTCTTTTTTCGGTGCTAACAGCACTTCGTTGCAGTGTATCGAGCGTATTTGCCAGTTCGTCCACTCCTGTTGCCTGGGTGGCAATGGTCTGTAAGATCGGAACGGGCATACTTTTTCTTGAAAAGGCAGGTGCCAGCATGGCCTGCAGGTTCTTTACAAAGGCTGCGGCATCGGGTCGATCGGCCTTGTTGACCACAAAGAGATCGGCGATCTCCATTAATCCCGCCTTCATAGTTTGTACTTCATCGCCTGCTTCAGGTACCAATACCACGGTCGTTACATCGGCCAGGCCTGCAATTTCTACTTCACTTTGTCCTACCCCGACCGTTTCGATCAAGATCCGGTCAAATCCGGACTGGCGAAGCAGATCAGTCAGCTCAATGATCTTGGGGTGTAGCCCGCCCATCGATCCTCGGGTAGCCAGCGAACGGATATAGACATTCGGATGGTTGTACCAGGTGTTCATTCTAATGCGGTCTCCCAGCAAAGCGCCCTGATGAAAAGGAGAAGAAGGGTCCACGCAAAGCACTGCTACCTTTTTACCCTGTTGGATCCAGTAGCCGATGAGCGCATTGACCAGCGTGCTTTTGCCTGCGCCGGGAGGGCCCGTGATCCCCATCACGGGCGTAGTGCCTGCGGGCAACGAAGACAACAATTCTTCATAACCCGGTTGTTCGTTCTCGATAAACGAAAGCAATCGGGCCAGGGCTTTTCGATCGCCGGTTTGCAATTGCTGAAGCTGTTGTTGCCACATATCAAATTGGAATGGACGGTTCATTTCAAAGGTAAGCGGGATAGCGTTAATTTTATTGCATGCAACTTGCCGAAGGTATTTCGCTGGTCATCCCCAATTACAATGGTCGTACGCTTTTACCACAGATCCTGCCAGCGGCTTTTACCGCACTGCAACACGCGGGGGTGGCATACGAGGTGATTGTATCGGATGACGCCTCCTCTGATGGCTCGGCCCAGTGGTTAGCAGCTGCTTTTTCGCAAGTAAAGGTCATTGAGAGTGTACAAAACAAAGGATTTTCTGCCACGGCCAACAGTGGAATACGGGCGGCCCACTACAATTGGGTCTTGCTGTTGAACAGTGATGTCATACTCACTCCCGATTATTTCGATTATTTGCTGCCATACCGGTCCTATTCCGATCTGCTCGGGGTATCGGGGCGCATTATTGGCTGGCATGATGAGCAGATCCAGGACGGTGGAAAGTATCCGTTGTTTCAGGGGGCCAAAATAAAGACCGCGTATGATTTTATTCCGCTCGATCCCGCTGCGCAAGACCGATGGCCTTGTTTTTATCTATCGGGCGCCAATGCCTTTATCAATAAAGCGGTCTTTGATAAGGTCGGGCAGTTCAACGAACTATTCTCTCCCTTTTACGCGGAAGATGCCGAACTTTCTCTCAGAGCTTGGCGATTGGGTTATGCGTCGGTGTATGAGCACCGGGCTATTTGCCGACATCGTCATGCCGCTACCATCTTGTCGGCACGAAAAAAAACAGAGGTGGGCCGTATCTACAACCGCAATAAGTTCTTTTTGCACGCGATCCATTTAGATGGGATAGCACTTATCAGTTGGGCCCTTCAACTGGTGTTGGAGCTTTTGTTCCGGGCCCTCACGCTAAGACCGACGGTGCTGTTGTCGTTCCTTGATTTTATAAAAAATATCCCTCAGGTGCAACAAAGCCGCCATGCTTTGCGCAACTTGCAGCCGGGCAGGCCGCTCGCTTCCGTATCGGCTGTGTTTTTACGGATCACTTCGCAGTTGCCGGTCTCCAATATTAAAATCTTTAAACGATAACATGCGCCCATACGATGTACTGATAGTAGGATCGGGTCTGTATGGTAGTGTGTTTGCGCATGCGTTACAGCAAATCGGTAAACGTTGTCTGGTCATCGATCGACGCTCGCATGCCGGCGGCAATATCTATTGTACCAACAAAGAAGGCATCGACGTACATACGTATGGCCCACATATTTTTCATACCAGCGATAAGGACACGTGGGATTATGTGAATTCCTTTGCAGACTTTAATCACTATATACACGCTCCTTTGTCCGTATCGGGCAACAAGGTATTTAACCTGCCCTTTAACATGAATACGTTTTATCAGCTCTGGGGGTTGCGCGATCCCGGACAGGTAAAAGAAAAAATAGCGGTACAGGTAAAAAAGGCGGGGATTGCCAAACCACAAAATCTCGAAGAGCAAGCTATCAGTTTGGTGGGTACCGATATTTATGAAGTGCTCATCAAGGGCTATACCGAAAAGCAATGGGGCAGGCCTTGCAGCGAATTACCGGCTTTTATTATTAAGCGGCTACCGGTTCGTTTTACTTTTGATAACAATTATTTTGACGATCGCTACCAGGGTATTCCCATAGGAGGATATAATCGGTTAACAGAGGGGTTGCTTAGGGGAGTCGAGGTGCAACTGAACCGTGATTTTTTGCAGGCCCGTGATTATTTTATGGAGCTGGCCGATCATATTGTCTACACAGGCCCCATCGATGCTTTTTATGAGTATCGTTTCGGTCCGTTGGCTTACCGTAGTCTTCGATTCGAAGAGGAGTTGTTGCCCATCGATAACTTTCAGGCAAATGCACAGGTTAATTATGCCGATGCGTCTATTTCTTATACACGTATTATAGAACACAAGCATTTTGCTTTTGGAAAACAACCTTCGACCATCATTACCCGCGAATACCCTCAAACCTGGCAACCGGGAATGGAGCCTTACTATCCGGTCAATGATGAAAAGAACAATAAGCTTTTTGTGCAGTATCGAAGCCTGGCCGATCAAGAAAAAAGGGTTGTATTTGGTGGAAGGCTCGCCGATTATAAATATTACGATATGCACCAGGTTATTGCGTCGGCAAGAGTGCGGGTAAGGCAATTTATTCAAACACAATATGCCCTATGACCATCGTTGCCGTTATTGTTACCCATAATCGATTATCGCTGTTGCAAGAAGCGGTAGAGGCCATTCGGCAGCAACAACTATTGCCGCAACGGATCATCGTGGTCAATAACGGGTGTACCGACCGTACGGCCGATTGGTTGGCCACGCAAACTTCTTTAGCGGTCATTACCCAAGAGAACCAGGGCGCTTCGGGAGGGTTTTACACCGGTCTGCAAGCCGCCTACGACCAAGGGGCCGATTGGGTATGGTTAATGGATGACGATACGATCGCTCGCCCCGATACATTGGCTATTTTGGTTCGGTCGATCGCTGCAATGCAACAGGCCTTTCCAGAAAATCCGCTGGGATTTTTGGTCAGCAAGGCAGTTTTTACCGATGGACATCCGCATTGGATGAATTTACCCGAGGTCCTGCGTGTACAAGGCAATTTACCCTTTAATCGATTCGATGAGCTGGGGGTTTTGCTGGCTCTCTCGGCCAGCTTTGTATCGCTATTGGTATCGAGACAGGCGATCGCCCAGTGCGGCTACCCGATCAGAGAATTTTTTATTTGGGCCGATGATATTGAGTATACGACACGGATCACACGCTCGGGGTTGCTGGGTGCGTACGTGCCAGCCAGTATCGTCGTACACAAAACAAAGACCAATTATAGCGCTGACATCTATCAGGCAAAGCCCGAAGAGGCCCAAAAACATTTCTATGGCATTCGTAACAATTTATACTGCCGTCGTCTTTGGAAGGGGGAGTTCGCTTTTTGGAGTGCGGTACTAAAGCAAGTAGTGGTGATCCCGTTTCGAATTGCCAGCAAAAGAAAAGATCATCGCCGGCTTTTTATGCAAATCAGCTGGCGGGCCGCTTTTAACGCCATACGGTTCGCTCCGGCCAAACCTTTTTGAGCATGCAGCTTCTTCGTATCAATATCGTTCTTCCTTTTCCGGTTACTAAACCAGTTGGTGGTGCTAAGGTCATGTACGAGTTTGCCAACCGGTTACAAGAAAGAGGGCATTCCGTAACGGTATTACACAGCTTAAAGAGACCCTTTAAGCAAATGCGTTCGCCGCTTTGGTTCAAGCGGTTTTTATTTTGGATCAGAAGGGCACAGCGTCCGCATTGGTTCGCGTTGCACCAAGATTGTCGTTCGTTGATCGTAGATGAGATCAGCGATGGTTTTGTACCCGATGGCGATCTGTTGCTGTCCACGTGGTGGCAGATGAGCTATGCGGTAGCCGGGCTTTCTTCTTCGAAAGGGGCTCGCATCAATCTGGTGCAAGATTTTGAGCATTGGAGTGGCCAGGAAGCATTGGTAAAAGACTCTTACCGGCTACCACTGCACCACGCAGCGATCTCTCGTTGGCTGCAAGAAATGATGCAGGCCGAAAGCGGACGACCGGTGCAATTGCTTCCGTTGGCGATCGATACGGAACGCTTTTTTCGGCAAACTTCTGTACAGGAGCGTGCTGCCTTCTCGGTGATCGCCTTGTACTCCGAAGAAAAGCGAAAAGGGTCGTCTTACGTATTGCTGGCCCTGGAGCAGTTAAGAAATTCATATCCGTTACTTCAGGCCACTTTGTTTGGGGTATATCCGCGTCCGGCATCGTTACCGGGTTGGATACGCTATCATCAACGACCGTCCGATCTTGTTGCGCTTTATAACGCGCATGCGATCTTTATCTCGGGCAGTCTGGGCGAAGGATGGGCACTGCCTCCGGCCGAAGCGATGGCCTGTGGTTGTGCGGTCGTCTGTACCGATATTGGCGGACACGCCGATTATGCCTTTCAAGAGCAGACCGCTCTATTGGTCCCTGTTCAAGATGCAGCCGCCATTGCCAAGGCGGTACAACGATTATTCGAGCAAGAGACGTTTCGCTTTGCGATGGCGGAACGTGGCGAAACATTTATTACGACCCGGTTTAATTGGGATCGCTCGGTCAATGCGCTGTTGCAGTATTATGCGGCGTGTCAAAAGCAATAACTTTGACCCATGACTAATTTTACGCCGATCTTTCCATTGGGTATCGTGGTCTATCCCGGTGAGGCACTGAACCTGCACATCTTTGAGCCTCGTTACAAGCAACTGATTAACGAATGCTTTACCTTAAAAAAACCGTTCGGTATTCCGGTAGTGCTCGATAAGCAAATGCAGGAATTTGGAACGTTGGTAGAGATCGAAAGCATCGCCAAATTGTACGAAGGGGGCGAAATGGATATATGTATCCGTGGTACGACGGTCTTTCGTTTACTCGAGCTGGTTCGCGAAATTCCTGAAAAGCTCTATAGTGGGGCCATCGTTACGTATCCCGATAACGATCGGCAAGCCGATTCCGTATCTATGAAGCGGCTAATGGAAAAAGTGCGTGAGTTGCACCGGCTGCTCCAGGTCAATAAAGAATTCGGTAAACCCGATGAAGCGCTCGACAGTTATGCCATTGCTCATCATATCGGGTTTACCCTCGAGCAAGAGTTCGACCTGCTGAAACTTTTTACCGAAAAGCAGCGAAAGGAATTTATTAAGCGACATTTGCATAAGGCCATACCGCTCTTATCGGGAGTAGAGCAACTGAAGCAGCGGATTCAGCTCAATGGGCACTTTAAAAACCTGAAAGGGTTTAATCTTTAGTGTTTTTTTATGGCGATAACGCTCTGCTTTGATTTTGGAAATACGCGCAAAAAAGTAGCGGTGTTCGATGGTGCGATATTACGCGAGGCCATAGAACTATCCGATGATACTACTGCTACCATAACCGGACTGCTGCGTACCTATCAACCCGAAAAATCTATTTTGTCTTCTGTCATCGCACACGACCCCGCTCTTGAGCAGTTACTTGGATCGGCCACCCGCTTTCATAAATTGGACCATAGCACCAAGCTGTCATTTTCTACACCGGTCGGTAAGCCCGCTACGATCGGGGCCGATCGTCTGGCAATTGGCGCGGCTGCGGTGCACTATTATCCCGGTAAGAATAATCTCGTTATTGCACTTGGTTCTTGCATCACCTATAATTTTATCAATGCCCGTCATGAATTTTTAGGGGGAGGTATTTCGCCGGGTCTGGCCATGCGACTTCGATCGTTGCACCAACATACGGCCTTGCTTCCGCTGGTGACACCGCTGGTCGATGTGCCACTGATCGGCTATGATACCAACACCAACATCCTCTCTGGTGTGGTGCTGGGAATGGCCCTGGAGATGGACGGGTTCATTGATGCATACAAGGCTCGTTATGATAACTTTAACGTGGTCTTAACCGGGGGGGATATACCCTATTTGGCAGCCCACTGTAAAAACAAGATATTTGCAGACCCCGATTTAATCTACAAGGGCCTGTATGCGATCAGTGAAGTCAACAATATATAAGAAAATCAACGAATTACGTATTAAACTGGGGTTGGCTTCGGGACTTGTATTTATACTGACCGGACCGGTTTTGGGGCAAGATAATTCACCTTATTCACGTTATGGGATCGGAGACCTGGTGCCCGCCAGCAATGTCAACAACCGAAGCATGGGGGGTATCTCGGCAGGTTATACCGATGCCTTGTCGGTTAACTTCAATAACCCAGCATCGTTCGCTTCTTTTCAGGCGTGGAAAGAAAAAAAATCCAAGAAGCTAAGTTCCGGGCGCGTTGTGTTGGACATGGCCGTCAATATCGACAATCGCAACCTGCGTGATCCTAAAAAAGAACAACGCTTTACCGCCAGCAATGCGCTTTTCTCTTATGTACAAGTCGGTGTTCCGCTACGAAAGAATTGGGGGATGAGTTTTGGACTCAGACCTGTATCCAGAATCAGTTACAAGATCGATCGTTACGAAAGATTGTCCGATCCGGTAACCGGTGCCAACATCGATAGTACCGTTACACAGTTCGAAGGTGATGGTGGATCGTATATCGGCTCTTGGGGAACTGGACTTTCTTTATTCAGCAAAGACCGCAAAGGACTCGAAGAGAAACTGAGCGTGGGGCTGAGTGCCGGCTATTTATTTGGCAGAAAGAATTACAGCACCCGTCGTAGCTTTTTAAATGATACGGTCTCTTATTATCAGGCTAGTTTTCAGAGTAGCACCAATTTTGGTAACCTGGGGCTGCAAGCGGGTTTTCAATACCAACTACCGATCAATAAAAAATTATTGCTCACCTTGGGTGCTTTTGGTCACTTGGGGCAAACGCTCAATGCTCGTCAAGACTTAATTCGCGAAACCTTCTACTACGATCAAAGCCAGGGAATACTTCGTCTGGATAGTGTTTCCGAACGTAGGGATGTAGCGGGCAAGGTACAGCTGCCTGCCTCTTATACGGCGGGATTTACGTTACAGAAGTTTGCCGTTCCCAATAAAGAGGCCGGCTGGCTCATAGGGGTCGACTTTAACACGCAACCCTGGAGTAGTTATCGCTTTTATGGCAAAGCCGATTCGCTACACGATAAATGGGAGTTGCGACTGGGGGCTCAGCTCTCGCCGGTTCCACAGCGCAGTTATTTTACCAACGTCTCTTATCGTTTTGGATTTTTTATGGGCCCCGATTATGTCAGGGTCCAGCAATCTCTACCGCAGCTGGGTGCCAGTTTGGGGCTGGGACTTCCGGTGGGTATTAGCCGTCAGGCGCCCAACCAAGTTACTTTTGTAAATCTTGCGTTCGAATACATACGCAGGGGGAACAGCAAAAATTTGTTGCAAGAAAATTTATTCCGCATTTCGCTCGGATTCTCGCTAAGCGATATCTGGTTTATCAAGCGTCAGTATGACTAATCGGTTCTTATCGATTTTTCTTTTTTCTTTATTGGGGCTTATCGCCTGCGAAAATGATGATCGTATACTGAGCGATTGGACCCGTTCGGCTATGCTTAACGAAGAGGCCACCGATATGCAGAGTTACATTAGCCAAAGCGGAAAGCGAAAGGCCCGTATTAGTGCACCCTACATGATCAAACAGAACCGCGATACGGTCTCGATGACTTTTCCCCGTTCGGTTCATTGTGATTTTTATGATGACAGCCTACGCATCGATTCCAGACTCGATGCTCGCTACGGTGTTTATTTTGAGAATCTTAATAAGGTTTTCTTGCGTGACAGCGTGGTGGTCATAACGCAAAAGGGAGATACCCTGATCTCTCCGGAGTTGTGGTGGGATCAGAACACACAACTGTTTACCACCGATAAGTACGCCATTTACCGTGGGCCCGATCACCAGATTATGGGAGGAAAGGGCCTCGAGGCCACCCAAGACCTCAAGCGCATTACCTTTCGTGCTACTACCGGCACCGTAAAGACGCCCGACGTGCAATAGCACGTAATATCGAGGGGTAGTAACAAACAGTTACCTTTGTTTCTCTAAATTCTTTTCTATGGACTATCGTTATATGGGCAAAAGTGGTTTGCAGCTAAGCTTGCTTTCTTTCGGCAGCTGGGTTAGTTTTCATAAGCAGATCAATGACTCGGTAGCCGATGAGCTGATGGGATTGGCCTACGATCACGGTGTCAACTTCTTTGATAACGCAGAGGTCTATGCCTTGGGCGAAAGCGAAAAGATGATGGGCCGCGTACTTCGCAAAAAAGGATGGGACCGTACTTCGTACGTGGTCTCATCGAAAGTATTTTGGGGCTTTAGAGGAAAAGAGAATAAGCCCAATCAACTTGGCCTGAGTAGAAAACATATCACCGAAGCTTGTCATGAGGCTTTGCAACGATTGCAGACCGATTACCTGGATCTCTATTTTTGTCATCGCCCCGATAAGAACGTACCGATCGAAGAGGTGGTGTGGACCATGCATAATCTGATTACACAGGGAAAGATCCTCTATTGGGGAACCAGTGAGTGGAGTGGGGTTGAAATTATGGAGGCGCACCGCGTGGCCCAGCAGTATGGACTGATCGGCCCCAGCATGGAACAACCGCAGTACAATCTGTTTGAGCGAAATAAGATCGAGAATGAATACCTGATGGTGTTCAAGACCGTAGGATTGGGTACTACCATCTGGAGCCCTTTGGCTTCCGGTCTTCTTTCCGGAAAGTATAATAATGGGATTCCGGCCGATAGCCGACTGGCAATTCCTGGATTTGAATGGCTGCGCGACCGATTGATGCAAGAGCAGGCCATCGCCAAGGCGGCCAAGATCGGAGAGTTGGCAAATGAACTTTCGGTAACACCCTCACAGCTCAGCATTGCTTGGTGTATCAAAAATCCGAATGTAACGACCGCTATTTTGGGCGCTACCAAAAAAGAACAATTGCTCGAAAACCTGGGGGCCTTGCCCGTAATAGAGAAATTAACCCCCGCGGTCATAGAGCGTATCGAATCGATCGTTCAGACAAAACCCGTATTACCCGATTATTGATCGATCAATTTTTTCGGTCACCTATCCGTTCATTCGGTCGATCGACCGTTACGTAGTTCTTTTATTCATTCACTCGATCTTTATCAGTCAATTATACGCGATGTCGTTTGCCAATAAAACCGTTCTGATTACTGGGGCCACTCGTGGTATCGGTAAGGCCATGGGTCTTCGGCTAGCCCGAGAGGGAGCCAATATTATTATTGCCGCCAAGAGTGTAGAAGAAAATCCTAAGCTTGGGGGTACTATCTTTTCTGCTGCGGCCGAAATGGAAGCGGCTGGTGGAAAGGCCCTTGCCGTAGCTTGTGACATTCGTTTCGAAGAACAGATACAGCAAGTGGTCAACAAGGCCGTAGAAAAATTTGGAGGAATCGACATTCTCATTAACAATGCATCGGCTATCTCACTTACCGATACCGAAAAGACCGAGTCCAAGCGATTTGACCTAATGCATGATATTAATGTGCGCGGTACTTTTTTAATGACTAAGACCTGCCTTCCTTTTTTACGCAAGGGCAGTAATTCGCATATCCTGACCCTTTCTCCTCCCATCGATCTGCAATCCAAGTGGCTCAAGGGGCATATTGCTTATACCATGAGCAAATACAATATGAGTATGATGACGCTGGGTTGGGCCGCTGAATTTAAAGAAGCGGGCATTGCTGCCAATTCGCTTTGGCCTCGTACCACTATAGATACCGCTGCCGTTCGAAACTTGTTGGGTGGTCAAGCCTTGGCCAATATGAGTCGTACGCCCGAGATACTGGCCGATGCGGCGTATTACATCTTGCGACAACCGGCTGCTGCTTGCTCGGGAAATTTGTTTATCGACGAAGCCGTACTGGCCAAAGAGGGAATAACCGATCTGTCGGGTTATTCTGTAGTACCGGGGGCACAATTATTCAACGATCTTTTTGTGGGCTGATCGGAGATTCCTGTTTGGTAACGACTCTCCGGCAAGTTGCTTTACTCTTCTTGCATCGGTTGGTCTGCAGACAACTTCTCGGGCCGCATTTGCGGAAATAGCAATACATCCTGAATAGAAGGGCTATTGGTTAGTAGCATGCAGAGCCTGTCAATACCAAATCCAATACCCGCGGTAGGAGGCATGCCATATTCAAGGGCACGCAGAAAATCTTGGTCTATGAACATCGCTTCATCGTCACCGCGGGCGGCTAGTTGCGCTTGTTCTTCAAAGCGGTCGCGTTGGTCAAGGGGGTCATTCAACTCACTGTAGGCGTTAGCGACTTCTTTACCGTTTATCATTAACTCGAATCGCTCCACAAGCCCCGGCTTATCGCGGTGCTTTTTGGTAAGCGGACTCATCTCTACCGGATAATCGATAATAAACGTGGGCTGGATATATTTTTTCTCGCATTTCTCGCCGAAGATGGTATCGATCAGTTTGGCCTTTCCCATAGTGGGGTCGACACCAATATGTAATTGCTTACATATCGAGCGTAGTTGCTCTTCGTTCATGCGGCTCACATCGATACCGGTATGTTCTTGAATGGCATCAAAGATGCTGATCCGCTTAAAGGGTGCTTTGAACGAGAGCGTCTTATCGCCAGCGGTCACTTCGGTACTGCCACATACATCCATCGCGGCCCGTTCGAGCAATTGCTCGGTAGTTTCCATCATCCAGAAATAATCTTTGTAAGCCGTGTAGAATTCCAGGATGGTAAATTCAGGATTGTGCGTACGGTCCATGCCTTCGTTGCGAAAGTTGCGGCTAAACTCATAGACCCAGTCAAATCCGCCCACGATCAGACGTTTCAGATAAAGTTCGTTGGCAATGCGCAGGTATAACGGAATATCGAGAGCGTTATGATGCGTAATAAACGGACGTGCGGCCGCACCGCCAGGAATGGATTGCAACACGGGGGTATCAACCTCTAATGCCCCCCGCTCGTTCAAGAAAGCTCGGATCGAATTGACCAGTTTGGTTCTTTTAATAAAGGTTTCGCGAACCGCCGGGTTGATGATCAGATCGGCATAGCGCTGGCGGTATTTGAATTCAGGATCCGTTACGGCATCAAAAGTTTGCCCCTCGGCCTCTTTGACGATCGGCAGCGGACGCAGGGCTTTGCTGAGCAGGGTAAATTCTTTTACATGAAGGGTGATCTCTCCGGTCTTGGTACGAAAGGCATATCCTTTTACACCGATGATATCGCCGATGTCGAGTAATTTCTTCCAGACAATATCGTAAAGCGTTTTGTCGTCGCCAGGACAGATCTCTTCGCGCTTTATATAAAGTTGAATTCGGCCTTTGGTATCTTGGATCACGGCAAAGTTGGCCTTTCCCATATCGCGTACACTCATGATACGACCGGCTACGCAACAATCCGCAAAGGCGCCGGCAGTTTCGTCGGTAAATCCGTCTCGAATATCAGTCGAAAAAAAATTGACCGGAAACAAAGCGGCCGGATAGGGCTCGATCCCCATCATGATCAACTCGGCCAGTTTTTCGCGTCGTAGTTGTTCTTGTTCTGAAAGGTGCTGGACACTCATGATAACCACATTGTTTCGTGCGCAAAGTTATTGTTTCGTCAGGTGCTTACAAAGCGAAAGCCTCCCGTTACAGGAGGCTTTCTTGTTCCCGCTATTGCGGGTACTATCATTTGTTCTTTACCAGGTAGCCGATACGCAATCCCATAAAATGGTTGCGCAGTCCGTCACTTCCGGTCGCATTGGGGTTGATGTTGCGCAGCCCGATGGTATAGTTGCAGCCGACAGACCAACCATTGGCCAGGCGATAGCCGAGCATCAGGTTAACGCCCCAGTCGGGTCCTACGAAGTCAGAGCTAGAGAGCGTTCCAAAATTGACAGAGCGCTTTCCACTTTTTACGAAATCATTGCTGAGCAGTGGATCGCCGTTGAGCAAACGTGTTTCGGCAAAAGAAGGAAGATCTACCGAAACAGCAGGTCCGCCACCGACATAGAATACGTTTGTTTTGTTATGCTTGAGATTGTAGAGAAAATTTGCCTGTAATTCGGCATAGCGAAGACTCCAGTAGGTCTTCTCTTTGAAACTTACGTTTTCGATACGGCCCTTTTGCGCATAGAAAATGCCGGGATGAAAACTAAACTTTCCTTTGCACATGGGAGCGTCCATTTCAAGGCCCACGGTATATCCCAGTTTTTGATCGTCGGTAATTAGTTTTCCGCCTTTCTTTCCGTATTGATTGGCCATACTGACCCCGCCGCTAAAGCCAACGCTGGCTTTTTGGGCAAAAGCAGGAACAGAAATGACAGCTGCAGCAAAGGCCATCAATAAATACAGTT
>CAZZLP010000004.1:4173-27094 GCA_964654705.1 uncultured Chitinophaga sp. | reverse complement strand
AAAGATCGAGTTTGATAACGACTGGGTACACCTGCGCAGTTCCAACACCGAGCCCATCATTCGTATTTATGCCGAGAGCGATCTCGAAGCAAAGGCCTCGCAACTGGCGAGCCAGTTGATACGAGACATCAGCGAATTTTCACAGACGCTTTCATAGTATCTTTGCCAGCCCATGAACCGTATTTACCTAGATAATGCCGCAACCACACCGCTAGATCCGCAGGTCATGGAGACCATGCTCCCTTATTTGTCCACGCATTTTGGTAATCCTTCTTCGATCTATTCATACGGAAGAGAAACAAGACTTGCGGTCGAAAATGCCCGTAAGACCATAGCCCGAATCGTGAAGGCCAGCCCGGGAGAGATCTTTTTTACCAGCGGGGGCACCGAAAGCGATAACATGGCCTTAGTAGCGGCTGTAGAAGATCTGGGGTGTCGTCATATCGTAACATCCGCTATCGAGCATCATGCGGTCGTGCATACGGTCGAGCATCTGCAAAAAAAATACCAACTGCAGGTCAGTTACGTGCAGGTTACTCCCAACGGACATATCGATCTAGATCATTTGCAAAGACTGGTGGCCGGTTCTGATACCCGCGTGCTTGTTAGTTTGATGCATGCCAACAACGAGATCGGTAATTTACTCGATATCGAAAAGGTCGGTGTCATTTGTAAAGCGCACCATGCCATTTTTCATTCCGATACGGTACAGACCCTTGGCCACTATCCGCTAGACTTTAGTAAAAAATGGATTCACTTTGCCACCGGGGCCGGTCATAAGTTTCATGGTCCTAAGGGAGTGGGTTTGTTGTATGTCTCCGACGAAGTGTCCATTCACCCCATGATACATGGCGGTGGTCAGGAGCGAAACATGCGGGCGGGCACCGAAAATATCTACGGCATTGTAGGATTTGCCAAAGCGCTGGAACTGGCGGATGCTCACCTCGAAAAAGACAAGGCGTACATTTTATCGCTCAAGTATTATCTGGCCGAACAATTGCAGCAACAAGTTCCTGAAATTGTTTTTAATGGCGATTGGAACGGGGAGAGTCTCTATACGGTGCTCAATGTTTCTTTTCCGAGAAACGAAAAAACAGAGATGCTGCTGATGGCGCTCGATCTGCAAGGTATCTGCGTATCGGGCGGTAGTGCCTGCAGCAGCGGTGCCGATATGGGCAGTCATGTTATTCGGGCGCTACGAAGCAGTCCCGGTGTGCCCATTCGTTTTTCTTTTTCAAAATATAACACGAAAGAGCAACTCGATCAGGTACTTGAGGTACTGCAGCAGTTAGTGTAATTCTCTTCTGTGGCAAAAGCAGCGGCGCCTATTTCGAACAGCGAGGTTTGCTGCAAGCAACGTGCGGTCACCTGTTTACAGGTGGTGCCAGGGATTTCTTCTGCTTAGCCGTATGTAGTGGCTCAGGTTACGCCAAAAGGCCAGGATCAGATAAAGTATGACCGGTGAGCCGAGTGTCAGCACCGAAGTGTACATGAAATACTGGCGGATACGACTGGGGGCTATTCCCATGCGGATGCCGATGGCGGTACATACCCCAAAGGCGTTCCATTCTACAAAAGATTTTAACTTATTCATAGTGCAAGGCTGGCCCTAAGTTAATGCAATTGCCATTTTTCAACAAGCCCTGACTTCCGTAATTTTGCCGCGCAGCAAAATGCTCTTTTTTATCATCTCAAATCTTTGTCGTTATGGTATTTGATCTGGACCTCATCAAGCAAGTATACGCCAACATGCCTGCCCGGGTGGCTGCCGCAAGAAAGGCCCTCGGAAGACCACTGACCTTAAGTGAGAAGATCCTGTACAGTCATCTTTTTACAGGGGTAGCTCCGGCCAATTTTGCGAGAGGAAAAGATTATGTCGATTTTGCGCCCGACCGCGTGGCCATGCAAGATGCTACCGCCCAGATGGCGCTGCTGCAATTCGATACCACCGGCCGTAAGCAGGTGGCTGTTCCCTCTACCGTGCATTGCGATCACCTTATCGTAGCCAAACAAGAGGGTAAGGCCGATCTAAGCAAGGCTGTGTCGGACAACGAGGAGGTCTATAATTTTTTGTCCTCGATCTCCAATAAATACGGGATCGGATTTTGGAAGCCCGGAGCCGGTATCATTCACCAAGTGGTACTTGAAAATTATGCGTTTCCGGGGGGGATGATGATCGGAACCGACTCTCACACGGTCAATGCCGGTGGTTTGGGTATGATCGCCATTGGAGTAGGAGGGGCCGATGCCTGCGATGTGATGGCCGGACTAAGTTGGGAATTACTGATGCCCCAACTGATCGGTATCAAACTAAAAGGAAAATTAAACGGATGGACCTCTCCTAAAGATGTGATCTTGAAAGTAGCCGGTATCTTGACCGTAAAGGGAGGCACCAATGCTATCGTGGAATATTTTGGAGAGGGTGCAACGTCGATGAGCTGCACCGGAAAGGGCACCATCTGCAATATGGGTGCCGAGATCGGCGCCACGACCTCTACGTTCGGATACGACGAAAGCATGAGTCGTTACCTGAAGGCCACCGGTCGTTCCGAGGTGGCTGCCGCTGCCGATGCGATCAAAGAACATTTGACCGGAGACACCGAGGTATATGCGAATCCCGAAAAATATTTCGACCGTGTTATCGAGATCGATCTGAGCGAGCTCGAACCCCATCTTAACGGGCCGTTCACCCCTGACCTGGCCACACCTGTTTCTCAAATGAAAGAGGCGGCAGCCAAAAATAACTGGCCCACCAAAGTAGAAGTAGGTCTGATCGGCAGTTGTACCAATTCTTCTTACGAGGATATTAGCCGTGCGGTAAGCCTGGCGCGTCAGGTGGCACAAAAAGGACTTAAGACAAAAGCCGAATTTACCATTACCCCCGGAAGCGAGCAGGTTCGCTATACCATAGAAAGGGACGGATTTCTCGACACTTTTTCTCAGATCGGTGCCACGGTCTTTGCCAATGCCTGTGGTCCCTGCATTGGTATGTGGGATCGGATGGGTGCCGAAAAACAAGAGCGCAACACCATCGTGCATTCCTTTAATAGAAACTTTGCCAAGCGTGCCGATGGTAACCCCAATACGCTCGCCTTTGTGGCCAGCCCCGAGCTGGTTACCGCACTGGCCATTGCGGGCGATCTGACCTTTAATCCCCTTACCGATACGCTTATCAATGAGAAAGGCGAGCGTGTAAAGCTAGATCCGCCCGTTGGCGATGAATTGCCCGCCAAAGGATTTGCGGTAGAGGATGCCGGTTATCAGGCACCTGCCACCGATGGCAGCAACGTGGTCGTCGATGTAAAGCCCGACAGTAAGCGCCTGCAGTTACTTTATCCGTTTGCTGCCTGGCAAGGGACCGATCTGAAAGGGCTTCGTTTGTTGATAAAGGCCAAAGGAAAATGTACCACCGACCATATTTCGATGGCCGGTCCGTGGTTAAAATTTAGAGGACACCTCGATAACATCAGCAATAACATGCTTATCGGTGCCGTCAATTATTTCAATGAAAAGACCGACAACGTAAAAAATCAACTGACCGGTGTTTATGGTCCCGTGCCCGCAACCCAGCGTGCCTATAAAGCGGCCGGGGTTGGTACCATGGTGGTCGGTGATGAGAATTACGGAGAGGGATCTTCGAGAGAGCATGCTGCCATGGAGCCCCGTCATCTGGGCGTACAGGTCGTGCTGGTAAAATCATTTGCCCGTATTCACGAGACCAATCTTAAAAAGCAAGGGATGTTGGCCCTTACGTTCGCCAACAAAGAAGATTATGCTTTGGTCCAAGAAGACGATCGTATCGATGTGATTGGTCTTACCACTTTTACACCCGGCCAATTATTACAGATCGTATTGCATCATGCCGATGGCAGTTCGCAAACCATCGAAGCTAATCACTCGTACAATCAGCAGCAGATCGAATGGTTCAAGGCTGGTGGTGCACTCAATGTTATTCGCAGCCAGGCATTGAAATAAGCATCAAGGTCGGTGCAGAGGTGCATACTTGCATAGGTCATCGGCCACTGCTTGCTGAATTTCGGCAAGACTGACTATTGCTTTTAGAATTTAATTGGAGAGGTAGTTGCTCAGGAGGACTTTCCCCAACGAAAGGTATCGACCGCTAATCCGGCCAGGTCCATGACCCTGTCGGTTACTGTGGCCGCCATGTCTTGCAACGTAACAGGTTTACTGTAAAAAGAGGGAGTAGCCGGACAGATAATGCCACCGGCCAGCGTAATGGTTTCCATATTGCGAATATGGACCAGGTTGTATGGAGTTTCTCTGATTACGCAGATCAGTTTTCTTCTTTCTTTTAATACCACATCGGCCGCTCTTGTAATAAGATCGTTCGAGACACCGGTGGCGATGCGGCCTAGAGTACCCATAGAGCAGGGAATGATGATCATGGTATCGTATTGACCCGAACCCGAGGCAAAAGGGGCAGAAAAGTCGTTGGTGTTGTAGTAACGAACATCAAACTCTTTCCAGCTTTCTGGTTCCAGCTCGGTATTCCAGACCTCTTTGGCATTGGTGGTCATGACCACGGCCAATTGCTCCCATTGAGAGCGGGCGCGGGTTAGTTTTTGTAACAAACTCTGGGCATATATAGACCCGCTGGCTCCCGTAACGCATATCAGAATTCTCCGCATAAAAGAATAACTAATTAAAGGACAATTAGTTTAAATGAAGCTTTCCGAGTTTATAATTTTATTAGTAATTTACCCTTATTTTTTAAAAAATCAGTAAGTAAAAACCACATTTCCTTAGAATTACTCCGATGTTTGGATCGAATTTTCATAGGATAAGGTTTAATGGTTAATGGTCTATGATTAGGGCCCCCCGACGCAAGTCGGGGGTTCTTTTTTTTACAAAGAGTTAGCGTAAGGACCCCTACCGAAAAGTATTATAAAAAGGGAGCGCTCTTATCGAAGGGTGTTTTCGTTGCCAAGTACCTCCAAGATCCACTTGGTCTTTTTGCTCCATAAATGAAAGGTCGTATTGTCGGCCATGCCGCTTATACCATGATTTTTGTTCGGGTAGTAGGCGCTTTCAAAATCCACATTGCTTTTTACGAGTGCCGTGATCATTTGCGTGGCATTTTGAAAATGCACATTATCGTCGGCCGTGCCGTGTATGATAAGGTAGTTGCCTTTGATCTTGTCGGTGTGGTTGATGGGCGAGTTGTCGTCATATCCCGCAGGGTTTTCTTTGGGGGTACGCATATAACGCTCGGTATAGATGTTATCGTAAAAGCGCCAGCTGGTAACCGGAGCCACGGCCACGGCCGCACTAAACACACCGGCTCCTTTGGTAATGGCCAACGAGCTCATAAAGCCGCCATAGCTCCATCCCCAATGCCCGATCTTGGTCTTGTCTACCCAAGGTAGCTGCCCCAAGTAAAGGGCCGCATCGATCTGGTCTTCGATCTCGAGCTTGCCCAGTTGCAGATAGGTTTTTTTCTTGAACTCCTCGCCTCTGTAACCGGTGCCGGTATTGTCGACACTTACCACAATAAATCCTTTTTGGGCTAGTAGCTGATGCCAGTTACTGACGGCCCCAAAGCGATTGGCCACTTGCTGAGAGCCTGGTCCGCCGTAGTTGCAAAACAATACCGGATATTTTTTAGACGGATCGAAACCGGCGGGTTTTAGCATCCAGCCATTGAGCGTATCGCCTTTGGTATTGGGAATACGAATAAATTCGGCTGCTCCAAACCCGTATTCGCGCAGGGTGGCTTTTAGTTTGGGAGACTCACCAAAGACCTTCTCTTGCACGGTGCTGATTCCTTTTTTCTTATCGGCCACTATTTGCTGCAAACTCACGGTCTGTGGGGCGTTGATAGAAGAATAGTACAGAATAAATTTGCTGAAATCGTCATTGAAAGAGACCCGGTTCCATCCTTCGCCTTGGGTAAGCGCATAGGTCTTCTCTCCGTTAAAGTCGGTCACAAAAAGGTTACGGTCCATTGGGCGGGGCCATGCCATAGTGTAGAAGATCCTTTTGTTGGCCTCATCGACACCATTGACCTCGGTTACCTCGTAGTTGCCTTTGGTGAGTTGTTTTTTAGTGCTGCCATCCAGCCCATACAAATACAGGTGACGATACCCGTTCATTTCGCTGGTAAAAAGATACTGTTTGCCGTCTTTCAAGAACCACCAATCATCGTTGATCTCTACGAAATATTTATTCGTCTCTTCGTAGAGCAACCTGCTACTTCCGGTCGAGGCGTCGGTGCTGAGCAGCCGAAGCAGATTTTGATGTCGGTTCATCCAGAATACCACCAACTGGCGATCGTCGGTGGTCCACTTGATACGGGGAATATAGATATCACCCGTTTCGTATTGGGCTTTGGCCTTTGAGGCGCTATTGACATCATAAATGTAGATCTCTACCATCGAATTGTCGTCGCCGGCTTTGGGATATTTGTAGCGATAGTCGCTGTTGTGCGCATTATCGTACATGGTCATGTTGAATTCTTTGACACCCGATTCGTCAAAGCGGTAATAGGCCAGATAATTTCCTTTGGGGCTCCACTCGTACGCGCGGCTAAACTCGAACTCCTCTTCATAGACCCAGTCGCAATTTCCGTTGATGATAAAATTCCATTTTCCGTCGGTGGTCACGGCCTTGGTGGCTCCGGTTGCGATCTGGTAGAGCATCAGGTTGTTGTTCTGTACATATGAAACGTATTGACCATCGGGAGAAAATTGCGGATGCAGCGATTTGATATCCCCTCCGATCGCGGTGAGTGAGGAATCCTTGGCGTTAAATAGATACAGTAACGATTTGGAAGAACGCCGATAGATCGGTTCGGTCTTTGTTCGCAGCAATTGCAGGTTCGTATTCGCCTCGCAGGTTATTACCTCGTCGGGGCGACCGATCTTTTTTCCTTGTTGATAAGCGAGGCGGTCCCAATTGACCGAAGGTGCTGCGGGTTTAGTCTCTCCAAAAGAGGCGGATACCGGGTCGGTGCGAAAGGTCCCCTTTTTGTAGATATCCTCTAGTGAAATGGTCTTGGTCTGGCTCCAGCCAAGGGCCGGAAGCAGTAAAAGGAGAAACAGCTGCCGCATATAGATTTATTTTTTTTCTGCCATATCTGGAATAGCCTCTACTTTGTAAGCACCTGCATCGAGCTTGACCTTGGTTTCGGTAAAGGCTTCGAGCGTCAGACGAATATCTTCGTCGGTATGGACCGCAGAGGGTATCAAGCGATAGATGATATGGCCTTTCGGAATAACAGGATACACCACAATAGAGGCAAAGACACCGTAGTTCTCGCGCAGGTCCATGACCATGGCCGTGGCTTCTTCTACACCGCCTTTCATATACACCGGGGTCACCACCGAGTCGGTCTTGCCAATGTCGAAGCCGCGCTCTTTGAGCCCTTGTTGCAACTTTCTGGCATTGCTCCAGAGTTTATCTTTTAATTCGGGATGGTTGCGTAACAATTCCAGTCTTTTTAGGTTACCCAGTACCAATGGCATGGGCAGACTCTTGGCAAAAATTTGCGAGCGAATGTTGTAGCGAATATAATCGACTACGGGTTTGTCGCCAGCCACGAAGGCCCCGATGCTAGCCATCGATTTGGCGAACGTAGAGAAATAAATATCGATCTGGTCTTGTACCCCTTGCTCCTCTCCGGCGCCGGCCCCTGTCTTACCGAGCGTACCAAAACCATGTGCATCATCTACTAATAATCTGAACTGATATTTTTCTTTAAGAGCAACGATCTCCTTTAATTTTCCTTGATCGCCGGCCATGCCAAAGACCCCTTCTGTAATGACCAATATGCCTCCGGTCTTTTGCTTTTCGACCAGTGCCGTGGCACGCTGTAATTGTTTTTCGCAATCGTCGACATCGTTATGTTTAAACACATAGCGATGGCCGGGGTGCAGCCGCAGCCCGTCAATGATGCAGGCATGACTTTCGGAATCATATACGATCACATCGTGACGGCCGCAAAGCACATCGATGACACTGACCATGCCTTGGTAACCGAAGTTGAGCAAGATGGCATCTTCTTTTTGTTCAAAGGCGGCCAGCTCGGCCTCTAGTTGTTCGTGGTAGTTGCTGTTTCCGCTCATCATACGGGCGCCCATCGGATAGGCCAATCCGTATTGTGCCGTGGCATCTGCGTCGGCTTTGCGCACCTCGGGGTGGTTGGCCAGTCCCAGGTAATTGTTGAGACTCCACACGATCATGTCCTTGCCACGAAACTTCATCCGGCTGCTGATCTCTCCTTCTAATTTTGGAAAGGCAAAATAGCCATGGGCTCTTTCGCGGTGTTGCCCCAGGGGTCCGGCATTCTTTAACAGTCTTTCAAAAAGGTCGGCCATAACAAGCGGTTTTTACAGGTTTGAATCGGCTGCAAAAGTAAGATTTTTTTGCGGCAATCTAAGGGGCCGTTACCAGCGAAAAAGGGCCTCAGAATCCCTTTTTATCGGTGGGGGTGGCTACCGCATTTTTTACATACCGCTCCAGCCATTCAAATTGCTCGGCCAGTACATGCAACAGGTTCTCTTTACCGGTGTAACCATGCGCTTCATAGGGTAAACTCACATACCGGGCCGTTCCGCCATGTCCCTTGATGGCATTGAACATACGCTCGCTTTGTATGGGAAAAGTGCCTGTGTTATTGTCCATCTCTCCATGAATCAGCAAGATCGGGGTTTTGATCTTGTCGGCATAGCTAAAAGGGCTCATGCGGTTGTAGAGGTCGGGTGCTTCCCAATAGCTTCGATCTTCGTTTTGAAATCCAAACGGGGTAAGGGTCCGGTTGTAGGCGCCACTGCGGGCAATGCCCGCTTTGAACAGCTTGGTATGGGCCAGTAAATTGGCCGTCATAAAAGC
Source organism: uncultured Chitinophaga sp. (assembly GCA_964654705.1). GTDB lineage: Bacteria > Bacteroidota > Bacteroidia > Chitinophagales > Chitinophagaceae > JJ008. The sequence goes on along the minus strand of CAZZLP010000004.1, from coordinate 18,244 downwards.
TCCGTAACTGTGTCCGCCTACGGCCACACGGGCCGGATCGCCCACGCCCATCGAGTCGAGCGCATGAATGGCCGCGGTTGCATTGAGGGTGAGTTGCTCAATAAAATTATCGTTGGGTTTATTCTCCGAAGATGTGGCCACGATGGGCATCTCGGCATTGTTGAGTACGGCATAGCCCTGTGTTACATAAAATACCGGTGAGCCACCGTTCAGATACGTAAACCGATGCTCGCTGCCTCTAATCTGTGCCGCGTCGGCCGCCGTATTGTATTCGGCCGGATAGGCCCAAATGAGTACCGGTAATTTTCCGTCACGCTCCGCATCGTATCCCTTGGGCAGGTATAACTCTCCGGTAAGAGTAATGCCATCGGCCCGCTTGTAAACGATCTTTTGTTTGCGAACTCCTTCCATGGCGGGGTAAGGGTTACTGAACTGGGTCAATGCTTCGCTGCTTGCAGACGAGCCCAGTTTGGTGCGATAGTAATTGGGTACTTCTTTTTCGCTCTCGCGTTGTGTTATAAGAATTCCTTTTTCGGCGTCCATCACTTTGACGATGGTCTCAAAACTTCCTTCTTTGCAACGCCACAGCGTATCGGACTTTTTGGTGTGCACATCGAACGAGAGCAAAAAAGGTAGATCACCTTTGGGCGAGCTACCCGTATTGTTTATCATCAATACTTTGTTTCCATTATCGATGGTCCATAGTACCTGCTGGCCAAATTGGTTTTGCCGAGTTAGCGGGGTACCCGGATTGGCATAGGCATTGGTACTGTTGCGGGTCAGGATACGTTCCAGATCTTCTGTAGTGGGGTTAAAGCGATTGAGCCCGGTAAGTTGCTTGGAGCGCAATCCTTCGGTAACGAGTGCCAGCCCTTCGTTGCCCCAGACCGTACCACTATAGCGCATCTTGGTAGAAAATAATTTTCTTTTATTATCGGTAAAGGGAGCGCTCAGGGCGTAGACCGCATCGCGGTAAGTGGCTTCGTTTTTGATAAGTCCGCCGTCGAGCGGTTCGCACCAAGTAAGGGTAGCGGGCTCATCGTCTCTCCAGTCAAAACTACGGGGAACGTTTTGCACATTGTCATTGCCACCGGGCGCTGTTTCTGAAGAGGGCAGCAAGGCGATCTCTTTTACCAATTTTCCGACTGCATCGCTGATCGCGACCCGAGTAGCAAATCCCGAGGCGGGCACCGTGTACGAAAAGGGGGGCACGATGATCTCTTGTAACATATATTTTTTATCGGGAGAGAGACGCAGACTTTGATAGAGGGCAGGGCTGCCGATCTTGGTTTCGACTCCACCGGTATTACTGACCAGTTGGGTCAGCGCGTAAAAAGCAAATAAGGCTTCGTCGTGTGGCGTCTTTATCAGGTCCTGAAAGGTGGGGCGGGGGCTGGCCTTGCCACTGTTCTCTTGAATGGCCGGGCCGTCGGGAACGGACGGTTTAACCGGAGCGGCCGAAGTGGGTTGTGTACAGGCAAAATAAAGCAGTGTGTTATTGTCTTTCCATTGATAGCGATTCAACACGGCATTGATGGCACTGCGGTTAATGCGTACGGCTTTTTGTGTCGCTACCGTTATTACGTATAGGTCGATCCGGTCTTGACCCATCTGCAACAAAGCGATCTTTTGTTGATCGGGGCTCCAGCTTACGGCTGTGGCTTTGAGGGGCTGGGGCAATCCGCTAATGGGGTAATCTTTTTTTGTAAGGGCATTGCGCAAGAAGAGGGTATGAATAAGCGTTTGTCGGCTGGGGCCAGCGTTGCGGGGGTTAATGCGAAGACCGGCGATCTTGAGTTCGGGAGCGGCCAGCTCTTCCATGGCAGCATAGCTGTTGGTTTCGCTTAGCAGCATCCAACTGCCCTTGTTGTCTATGCTTACACTGGCCGGGCGTTGGGCCAGCAGCATTTCGGCCACGGCTTTGGGTGGAAGTTTATAGCCGCCGCCCTGTTGGGCAAATCCGGAGAGGATGGCAATAAACAACAGCGGCAGAGTCGAAAAAAAGCGAATTCCTTTTTGCATGGTTCAATAATTTTGGAACCAGAAAGATAAGGCAAAAGAGGCGCCCCGCCGGCCGGGCCTTTTAAAAAAGCAAAGGGTAAATTGGTAATTAAAACTCGATATTTGCCCCGATAAAATAAACCCGTAGCCATGAACATCAAAGTGTGTGGAATTACCACGTTCAAACAGTTGCAACAGTTAGACGGTCTGGAGATCGATATGGCCGGGTTGGTCTTTATTCCTGATTCTCCCTGGTATGCCGGGGCCAGTTTGTCGGCCGCCGAGATTCAAAAAGCGGACTTTGATATCAAGAAGGTGGGCATCTTGCGTAATCCCTCTTTGAGTGAGGCGCTCGATCTTATTGATGCATACAAGCTCGATGTGGTTCAATTAACGGGACAGGAAAGTGCGACCCTTTGCGAAGACCTTGGCACCGAAGTGGAGGTCATCAAATCTTTTTATCTCTCGGGTGCAGCGCCCACCATCGATCAATTGATAGAGGACTACGACGCCGTCTGCGATTATTATTTGTTCAGCGGACCAGTGGCTGACGCATCGGACCTTTATGGAAGCGGTTTTTCGGCTGAGCTGCTCCGTAAAGCTCGTATCGAGAAGCCTTTCTTTATTTCCGGTGGTATCGATGCTTCTCGGGCCTCCATGGTCAGGGCGATCGATCATCCTGATTTCTTTGGAGTAGATCTGACTACGGCCTTTGAGGTTTCTCCAGGAGATAAAGACCTCAAATCATTGCTACAGTTTAGGCAACAGCTGCGCTGATTGCCTATCTTTGAGACGTCAATAAATGTTTCTGCCATGTTATCTCGTATCGTTTTTTTTGTGGGTTGTTTGTGGTTCTGTCCGCTTGGCACTAAGGCACAAACCACGGCCGAGTTTACGCTGACCGGACAATTGCAAGGTTTTGCCGACAGCAGTGAAGTAAAGCTGGTGCGCAGCGGAGAAAATACGCCATTGGCTCAGGGCCGTATTATCAATAGCCAGTTTGTATTAAAGGGCAATCTACCCGAACCCTCACTGGTATTTTTATTTCTGGCTAATCAATCGCAACCGGTCGAACTTTTTCTGGAGAATAAACCGATGGTAATCCGTAATAGCAGCGAAAACCCCGGTGCGCTGCAACTCGAAGGAAGCACCTCTCATCAGATCTTTCAGCGCTTCGTGAGCGGGTTTGTTCCCTATGTGCAACTGCGCAACCAGCAGGCTACGGCGCTCAACAGCGGCGGTAACGAAAAAGCAAGGGATAGCCTGCTTGCCGCTTACACGGCGACCAATAATATGTTGCAGCAGCTGGTTGACCAGTTGATAGCTCAAGAGCCGGCCTCTCCCGTTTCGGCCTTTGTGCTCGCGGCCACATACGGGTTCTTCAATGATGCCGTCTGGCTCGAAAAACAATTTACCGCATTAAAGACCACCGCTCAGCAGAGTGCTCCCGGCAGGCAGGTCAATGCCATTATACAGGATGGAAAGATCGGTGCCATTGGGTCGAAGGCCATCGACTTTACCCAGGCCGATACCAGTGGAAAGATGGTGTCGCTCTCGTCATTCAAAGGAAGGTATGTTCTCGTTGATTTTTGGGCCAGCTGGTGTGGTCCTTGCCGGCAAGAAAATCCTAATGTGGTAGAAAATTTCAAGAAGTTCAAAGACAAGAACTTTACCGTGCTCGGGGTTTCACTCGACCGCGAAGACCAGCGTGGTAAATGGCTCGAAGCCATTAAAAAAGACAGGCTTACCTGGACGCATGTCAGCGACCTTAAGTTCTGGAATAACGAAGCGGCTCGTCTGTACAAGGTCAATGGTATTCCCTATAATTTTTTGGTCGATCCAAGCGGCACCATCATTGCCAAGAACTTGCGGGGGCCCGCATTGGAGGCCAAGCTTTGCGAAGTACTGGGTTGTAAATAATAAGCGGCAGGCTTTATTTGCCGATCGTCAAACGAAGGCTTAATCCGCTGGTGGAGGCCATTTCGCTATAGCCCGGCGTAATCCGAAGACTCAGATCGTTGCCTACATCAAAACTTTTCAGATGGGCATCTACGGCAGCATCTACGACATTCAAGCCCCACAGCACCAAAAAGAAAAGTGCCGAGTAGTCAATATCCCTTCTGAATTGGTTGCGATAGTACTTTAGACTCTCTTCGGGCAGGGGTTGCAAGTTGGGTTTTATTTTGCCAAACAGGGCCGAGTCGGTCCGGTTAACACGCATGTTGTACTTTACTCGATAGGCAAAGCGCGTGTCTTGGTAGTTGTTCAGGTTGTAAAAGAAGATCGCACCCGAAGTGGCCAATGCTCCGTACACGATAGGAACCTTCCAGATCTTTTTGTTGTAGATCTGCCCCAGACCGGGTAGTATCGCCGATCGGATTGCTGCTTTTTTTGGAGGATGCGTGGCCGTTACCGAATCGTACCGGTTTTGTTGCGGGCGTGGTGCCGTTTGTCCGAGGGCAACCGCTGCCATCAACAGAAAATAGCCGCAAAAAATCAAAAATAAAAATGACTTCATTAATCGAGCGGGGCATTCAATTGCCGGAGAATTTTATTGAATTCCTCAGCAGAATAATATTCAATGACCAGCTGCCCCTGTCCGTCTTTATTTTGTTTGATACGCACCCGGGTGCTGAAATAAGACGCTAATTTATCTTCTATGCGTTTAAGGGGAGAGCCGGCAGATGGTTTTGCAATTTTTTTAACAGCGGGCTGTGATTTTTTTAATTGCTGAACCAGCGATTCGGTCTGTCTGACCGAAAGTCCTTTGCTCATGATTTCCTTAAAGGCATAGAGCTGAATGTCGACCAGTTCGACGGCCAACAAGGCTCTGGCATGACCCATACTAAGTTCTCCTTTTCGTACGGCCAGTTGAATGTCGGGCGGTAATTTCAACAGCCTTATACTGTTGGCTACGGTGCTGCGATCTTTGTCCATGCGCACGGCAACCTGCTCTTGTGTATAGTGCAACTCGTCCATCATCCGCTTGTAACTAAGGGCCACTTCGATGGAGTTCAGATCTTCTCGTTGTAAATTTTCGAGCAAGGCCAGTTCCAGCAATTGTTGGTCATTGGCCTGACGTTGGTAAGCGGGTATATCTTTTAATCCGGCCAGTTTCGCAGCGCGCCATCTGCGCTCTCCGGATATTAGCCGGTACTTGCCGCCAGCCAGCTTGGCTACCGTAATCGGTTGAATAATGTCGTGCTGTTTTATAGAAGCGGCCAGCTGTTGCAGCGCGTTATCGTCAAAATCGCGGCGGGGTTGTTTAGGGTTGGGTTCTATGTCCGCTACCGCTATTCGCGTACTGGCCGTGGCCGATTCTACTACCGCGGGTTTTAGCTGACCGCTGGTGGTCTTAAGATCGGTATCGATACTTTGCAAAAGAGAGCGGATCCCTTTGCCCAACTGGTCTTTGTGTTGCTTGGGGTTGCTCATGATTATAACTCTAAGATTCGTTCTTCGTTCTTAATGCGGGTCAGGTTATTTTTTTGTAAGATCTCTTTGGCCAGGTTCAGGTAGTTCATGGCGCCTTTACTATTAGCATCGTACAAGATTACCGGTTTGCCGGTACTCGGGGCCTCTGCTAGGCGGGCATTGCGGTGAACGATGGTGGTAAAGACCATATCTTCAAAATGTCTTCTGACCTCACTGACCACCTGGTTACATAAACGAAGCCTTCCGTCGTACATGGTCATTAAGATCCCTTCGATGACGAGTTGGGTATTGAGACGACTTTGCACGATCTTGATGGTGTTGAGTAATTTACCCAATCCTTCTAAGGCAAAGAATTCGGCTTGCACCGGTATTACGACCGAATCGGCCGCCGTAAGTGCATTGACCGTTATGAGCCCCAACGATGGCGAACAATCGATGATAATGAAATCGTAATCTTCTCTGACGGCCTCTACCAAATTCTTAAAAACCGTTTCGCGGTTCGGATAATTAATCATTTCGATCTCGGCACCTACCAGATCGATGTGCGAGGGGATCAGGTCTAAATTGGGGATCTCGGTCTTTAAGATCACATCTTTGGCCTTGGCTTGATTGACCATGCAATCATATAAGCTCTGCGTAATGTTATGCAGATCGAACCCCACACCGGTGGTACTGTTGGCCTGCGGATCGGCATCTACGAGCAATGTCTTGTATTCGAGCACGGCAAAACTGGCCGCTAGATTAATGGCTGTGGTGGTTTTTCCGACCCCTCCTTTTTGATTGGCTACCCCGATGATTCTTCCCATAGTTTGCTGAACTTCCTTACGTTGTAAATGTTAGTGGTAAAGATGCCTGATTGGCGTAAGACGACAAAATTAAGTTTTGCCCATTAATTTTACCTCCCCATGCGAAATGCCCCCTTTTGGTGGATCTTTCTAGGATTCCTGTTCTTGCTAGACGTATACGTTTTTCAGGTCATGCGCCATCTTAGCACCGGCGCCACGCCCAGGGCAAGACTGCTGTTGCATGGCTCGTATTGGTTGGTCTCGGCCCTCTCGCTTTTGCTGCTGCTATTCTTGCCCTACCTCTTTGCCAAGAACGCGAGCCAGTTGGCGCGATCCATTGTATTTGCGCTGATCGCCGGCCTTTTTTTGGCCAAGCTGTTTGCTGCCGTGTTTTTTCTGACCGACGATATCAGAAGAGCGTTGCAATGGGGTGTCATCAAAATTTTTTATACCAAATCTTCCACTGCCGCTAGTGGCGATGCCGACCTCATTACCCGCTCCGCATTTCTGAGCTGGGCCGGTATGCTGGCCGGCTCGGGATTATTTGGATTGCTTACCTACGGCATGGGCAATCGGTATCGCTACCAGGTTAAAAAAGTTCGAATGGATTTCGATCGCTTGCCCGCCGCTTTCAACGGACTACGCATCGTGCATATCTCCGACATACACTCCGGAAGTTTTACCGATCGCTCTGCGGTAGAAAGCGGTATCGAAAAAATTCTGGCACAGCGACCCGACCTCATTTTGTTTACCGGTGATCTTGTCAACAATCTGGCTTCAGAAATGACGCCTTACCTCGATCTGTTCGGCCGGCTGAAAGCACCGCTGGGTGTTTACTCCGTATTGGGCAATCATGATTATGCCGATTACGTAAAATGGGATAGTGCTGAGGCAAAGCAAAATAATCTTGCCACCTTACAGCAAATGCAAGCACAAATGGGCTGGAGGCTGCTACTCAACGAGCAGGTGGTCTTGCAAAAAGAACAACAAGAGTTACTATTGCTTGGCGTAGAAAACTGGAGTGCCAAACCTCGTTTTCCTAAGTACGGAAACCTCTCAAAAGCATATGGTACTGACGCTGCCGATTCATTTAAGATCTTGATGACACACGATCCTTCGCACTGGAGAGCCGAAGTGTGTGAGCAATACAACGATATTGACCTGACCTTGTCTGGTCATACGCATGGTATGCAATTTGGCGTAGAACTTCCGGGAATGCGCTGGAGCCCCGTTCAATATTTTTATAACGAGTGGGCCGGGTTGTACGAGCAAGGGCAACAAAAGCTCTACGTAAACACCGGGTTCGGTTTTATCGGTTATCCTGGGCGGGTAGGATTTTTGCCCGAGATCACACTGATCGAATTATTTTCAAAAGATTAACACCCGGTGGATAATAAGTGGTCCGCTCTTTGGGTTTTGTCTGGGTATATTTGTTTGCCAACCAAAAATTTCTTCTCTATGAAAGCAAGACTCCTTTTCCTCATAGTCGCAGGTTTTGTTTCTATTGCGGCAAACGCCCAATTTCATTTGGGTCTAAAGGCCGGTACCAACGTAACCAAGGTAGACGGAAAATCTTTTAAAAATGAATTTTCGTACGGTTATCAGTTGGGTGCTTTTGCAGAGATAAAGCTATCGAAGCAATTGACCCTTCAGCCCGAGGTACTCATCAACCAATATCAAACAGCGCTCGATAGCAGCTACAATAATTTGCTTGGCAATGCGCTGAGCGGTCTTGCCTCGGTAAAGATGGAATATTTATCGATCCCGGTTTTGCTCAACTATAAGTTGGGGGGCGGATTCATCTCGCTGCAAGCCGGTCCACAGTTCGGTATTCTATTCGATCGAAACAACTCCTTTGGTCAAAACGCACAAAACGCCTTTAAACAAGGCGACTTCTCTATGCTGGGGGGTATTCAGCTTAAGGCAGGTATCTTCAGGATCAACGGGCGCTATTTTATAGGGCTCAATGATATCAATGACCTCACCAACGACTCCAGGTGGAAAAATCAGGGTTTTCAGCTCTCTGTTGGCATGACGTTGCTCTAAATCAATCCATTTTGTCAGGTATCAGCCGCGGGGCATGATTGTTGGCCAATAGCTAATCCCCACGTTCTGTCATTGTTTTCTTCTGACCCCGTGTCGGGGGATGACAGAATGTCTAAATTACAGCTACTATGAGAGTCGATAAATTGATCCTGCATCCCGAAGAAGAAATGGACTTTTTGCCCATCATCCCGCTCAATGAGGGCGGACAAGAGGATGGACAAGAGATCGTCGTACCCGATACCATTGCCTTGCTTCCGCTTCGCAACACGGTGTTGTTTCCGGGAGTCGTTTTGCCCATTACGGTAGGCAGAGACAAAAGTATCAAGGCCGTTATGGATGCTTACAAGGCCGATAAGTTGATCGGTGTGGTGGCACAAAAGGACAGCGCGGTAGAGGACCCGGGCGTTGCCGATCTGGAGCGCATTGGAACGATCGCCCGCATCGTGAAGTTGATCAAAATGCCGGATGGTGGCACCACCATCATCATACAAGGAAAGGTTCGCTTTAGCATTGAATCGATCGTGGAAGAAGAGCCTTACTTTAAGGCCGCCATCAAAGCACTTGCAGAAGAAGCAGCGCCGCAAGACGAAGATTTTAATGCTTACGTGGCCAGCATCAAGGAACTCGCCGCACAGATCATTCAGCTTTCACCCAATATTCCCGCCGAGGCCGGCATCATATTACGCAATATCGAAAACCCGGCTTTTCTGGTGCATTTCGTATCAAGTAACCTCAATACCGACATCAGAGAAAAGCAACGTCTGCTCGAGACCGACCCTCTTAGACAGCGAGCCGATCTGCTCATGCAATTGCTGCAAAAAGAATTGCAGTTCGCCGAGCTGCGTAACAAGGTAACGACCAAGACCCGAACGGAACTCGACAAGCAGCAGCGAGAGTATTTCTTGCAACAGCAACTCAAGAGCATCAAAGAAGAATTGGGAGGCGATACCAACGCCCAAGAAATAAAGGAGATGCAGAAGAAAGCCGAAGGCAAGGACTGGCCGGCTGCAGCCAAAGAAGCCTTTAAGAGAGGAATCGAAAAGCTGGAGCGGATGCATCCCAGCACACCTGATTACTCTGTGGTGTACAATCACCTCGATCTGATGCTCGATCTTCCTTGGGGCACATGCACACAAGATCATTACGACCTGCGAAAGGCGCGTACCACGCTCGATAAAGATCACTACGGAATGCGCAAGATCAAGGAGCGCATCTTGGAACATTTGGCCGTGCTAAAGTTAAAGGGCGACATGAAAAGTCCTATTCTTTGCTTTGTGGGCCCGCCGGGTATTGGTAAGACCTCGCTTGGTAAAAGCATCGCAAATGCCTTGGGTAGAAAATATGTTCGGCTCAGTTTGGGCGGGCTTCACGACGAAAGTGAGATCAGAGGACATCGCAAGACTTATATTGGCGCCATGCCCGGACGGATCTTGCAGTCGTTGCGAAAAGTGCACGCCTCCAATCCGGTAATGATACTCGATGAGATCGATAAGGTGGGTAGCGATCTCAGAGGCGATCCTTCTTCTGCACTGCTCGAAGTGCTCGATCCCGAGCAGAATCATTCTTTTTACGATAATTATCTCGAGCTTGAATATGACCTGAGTAAGGTGTTATTCATCGCTACGGCCAATAACATTCAAAATGTGCAACCCGCCTTGCGCGATCGTCTTGAGATCATCGATTTGAGCGGTTATGCGGTCGAAGAAAAAATAGAGATCGCAAAAAGACATCTGATACCAAGACAAAAGGAGTTGCACGGATTAAAGAACAGTTCGCTTCGAATCAGCGACAAGATCTTAGAGAAGATCATTCAAGATTATACAAGAGAAAGTGGCGTACGCGAGTTGGATCGTCAGTTGGCCGCCCTTATGCGGTATGAGGCCAAGGAATTAGTGATGAAAGAAAAGATAAAACCCATGGTCGGTCCCGCCCTGCTCGAAAAAATTCTGGGTAAGTCTCGCTACAGCAATGACCTCTACAAGACCGTACAACAACCCGGTGTGGCCGTAGGGCTGGCCTGGACTTATGTAGGAGGCGATATTCTTTTTATCGAAGCCACCGTAAGCGAAGGCAAGGGGGTACTGACCCTGACCGGTAACCTGGGCAATGTGATGAAAGAGAGCGCTACCACAGCACTTACCTATTTGCAAAGTCATGCTAAAAAATATAAGATCGATGCTTCGATTTTTGAAAAGTCGAACATTCATGTGCATGTGCCCGAAGGAGCCGTTCCCAAAGACGGTCCCAGTGCAGGTATTACCATGATGACGGCCCTGGCCTCTGCTTTGACCGGCAAAAGGGTAAAACCTTTCTTGGCCATGACAGGTGAGATCACGTTGCGCGGGCAGGTCTTGCCCGTAGGGGGAATCAAAGAAAAAGTGCTGGCTGCCAAGCGCGCCGGATTAAAGGAGATCATTCTTTGTGCGCAAAACGAAAAAGACGTTGATGAGATCGAACCGGCCTTTATTAAGGGGGTAAAATTTCATTATGTCAAGAACATGTCGCAGGTTTTGGATGCGGCATTGGTCTAAGTGATCAGCGCTTTACCTCTTCGTACACATCCATTACAGCTTTGGCCGTTTGTAAGGCAGTAAACCGCTGCGCATACTGCCAGCCCAGCTCGATGTGTTGCCGTACTTGTTCTGTGTTGGTGGCAGTGGTGTATAGCGCCGAGGCGATCGATTCGGCCTGGTCAGGATCTACATAAAAAGCACCCGGTCCGCCCGCCTCGGGTAAACAGGACCGGTTCGAAGTAATTACCGCTACTTTACTGCAAAGACCCTCTAGTACCGGAATACCGAACCCTTCGAAATAAGAAGGATAAACCAAGGCGGTGGCCATTTGGTAAAGTGCAGCAAAATCTCGCGCACTAATAAAGTCGGGATCTTGTGCGAATAATTTATTATCAGATAAAAAGATGATCTGGTCTTGCAATCCTTGGCTGGCAATGTAGTCCTGTACTTTTCTTTTGTATGCGCCACCGCTTCCGATGACCAGTAGCGGTATAGTTAGCTTTTCGTTGAGCAAGACCATCGCCTTGCAGACTTGCATCAGATTCTTTCGCTCTATTACCGAGCCTACCGATAAAAAATAGCGGGGTGGCAGCTGGTATTTTTGACGGATGCGTTCTTTTTCGCTGTCGGTTACCTTTTCGTAGAAGCGAGGATCACAACTTTGATAACAAACTCGGATCTTCTTTTCATCGGCATCATAAAAGTTGATCAGATCGGCCTTGGTTTGCTCACTGATGGCAATGATACGATCGGCCGTTTTACAAGCGTAGCGAAATTTTTTTCGATAGATCTGTCTGTCTAATCTTGCATACTGCTCGGGGTAGCGTTCAAAAATCAGATCGTGCATGGTGACTACCGTGGCGATTCCCGTCCTGTGGATACCGAAAGGTATCTCATGGCTTAGGCCGTGGTATAGATCGATCTTATTGTCGATGAGCCAGTCTTTGCACCAGCGACTGCGCCAAAGACTGCTAAATACTTTGTGCATCGCTTTTTCGGGTACTACTTCGTGCAACTGCGAGCCCGCTAACGTAAAATGTCGGGCAGGTCGGGGGTTGAGCAACCAATAGTCATGTTCAGGAAAATGTGAGGCCAATGATCGGATGAGCGTGCGGCTGTAATGCCCCAATCCGGTGCCATTGTGAAATGCGCGTTTGGCATCAAAGGCAATTTGCATATTCCAAAGATAGGAGTCTGCTTGGTGATCAATAACTGGTAGGGCATTTGAGCCGACGGTCTCCCTGGTTGAACAACCTTTTGCCAATGTGGATGGTCTGGCTAAAAAAAGCATCTTGCTGCATGGAATTGCCACGGGGCAGGGTGCTTTGGTGCGGCGGAACGCCCCCCAGATCATATGTGCCCTGGTAGTACAACCGCTTGGCTCTGGCCGCATCTGCCGGTGTCAAATAGGAGTCGAAAGTGGCCGGATCAACATAAAAAGAGGCGCTGACGTTATCGATCTGATCGCTAAATAATTTTCTGTACAGTAGCTCTGTGCCTATGTACCATGTAGAAGTGATATAAAATTTTATTCCCATCCCAGCGTTGAGGTTAAACTGTGTCAGTGAATAGGGTTTGCTTTGCGGGTACTGTGCAAATCCTTGCCCCTCGAGTCGAAGCGGTCGAAGGGCAACCCACGTGCCATCCACATCTTGTGCTTTGGGGTTAAAGTGAAAAAGTCCGGCACCCAATAGCCCATAAGGCTGCGCTCTGTTCAATAGCGAACCCGCTTTGGCCGGTATCAATTGCAGGGGATAAAGGGCCAATGCCAAATAAAGTTCTTGTGTTGTAGAATGAAAGTGAAGGTTTCTGTTAAAACGAAAAATGTCGTTTTGAGAAATGGCAGGCGAATGTCTGTCGTTACCAGAGATCACGCCCATTTGTGCAGCAGCTCTGATGCTGAACCAGTCGAGGGGATGAATATTGAGATAAAACCCGGCACTGGGCCGCGTCTCTTCCCAGTCAATATCTTTTACAAAAGAGGTGCCGGCCCCTGTACTTCCGCCCAGATCACCCAAAAAAAATTGAGGACCGCTGTTAAAGCCGATCTCGATTTTATTGAGCCAATTATGCTTAGGCTGGGCCCACCCCTGATAATGAAAAAACAAGATCAGTACTAGTGTTAAAGCCCTTAACAGTCTTTTCAAGAGGGACGCTTTTCGTTAGAACGAAAGCGGGGCCTAAAAATTGCGACGTTGATCGGGCTCAGTAATAATAACCGAAGATGATGTTCATTTCATCTTGGCTGGTCAGGCCGAACGACACAGGTTGTGAGGAGTTGTTAAAGTAGGTCACCTCAGAGGTAAGTCCTTGTCCGGGTTGTAAAATAATAGGGGTCGCATAGGAGAGTACCAGTGGATGGTCCCAACTGGTATTGGTATAAATGACCTCTCCGTTACGGGGTCCACCAAAAATTTTGATCACGAATCGCTCTCCGAATTTATGAAAGTGCGAGGTGAGCATAACGACACGTGTGAGGGTCGTGAACGTAAAATTTTTAGTAAAGGTCCTGCGCGTATTAGCGGGAACACTGATATCAAAATTGTTCAGGTCAAGTGTTTTTGCCTCGAATTGAACTGCACCGCGTGGCACGGTATAAAAATTGAGGTAATTCTGTCCTGTCAAGGTGAAATTGGTCCGGTTAAAGTAATGAGCATTGAGATCGACCGGTGTGCCGGGCGCCATCTTAATGGCCACCCCAGTGGGTAAGGTAATATCGGTATTTACGTCGGTGCCACCGCCCATAAAGACGTGGTTTTGCATCTCTAGCAGCGTTGTGGAGTTCATGACACCTGTGACCGGGTCACGAAGATCGCGCAGCACGTTGAGGGCAGGTAAGATAGCGGGATTTCTGAATCCATATAACACAAAGTGATGGCTATTGTTACCGCCACGCATTTGCAGACGATTTACAAACACCGTATCGGTATTGGGAGAGTTTTTGCGAACAAATACTTCGCGCTCAAAATTCTTGGGAATATCAAAAGGACTGATGGTCATTTGAAAGCCAGTTCCTGCAGCAGGAGGACTCAGTGGTTGCACCTCGGCTTGGCAGGGTATGTTATCTTTTAAAAGCGCATCGTCTACTTCCGATCCGGTCTTGCTGGCGCCTTTATCGATCCATTGTTTTATGAACTCAACCTGTCCTTTGCTCAGCACCTGGCCTCCCAGCGGCATAGGGGCTCCGATGTTGCCCATGCTGGAGTGATGTCCGGTCTCGCAGGTGATCTTATGATAGAGTAAACTCAAGTCAGAAGCGCCGGGTTTGACCAGTTTTAATCCATAAAGAGA
>CAZZLP010000004.1:0-4073 GCA_964654705.1 uncultured Chitinophaga sp. | reverse complement strand
CGTTCGAACTCCTTTTTGATGAGCGCGAACTCCTGCTCCAGCACTTCGATGGCCCCGGTCTTAGAGGGAGAGAAGGGTTCCAGCGAGGTGCACAGCGCTATGTATACATCCGATAAGCGGCGGCGATATTTGAATTCATCGAAGAACACGGTCTTACGATTGGTCTCGATGATCTCTTTTCTAAGACTATCGAGTTGTTGAAGTATTCTTTCTTCGTTCGTCGTTCTGGTCTCGATCTTTTTTAAAGCGGTCATCCGCTTGTTGAGTGAATCTACCAGGTAGTAGAGCTCTTCTTGTACGGTGAACAGGCGCATGGTTTGCTTAAAGAGCAGATCGAGCTTTGCGGTCGTAAATCCTTTGGCAGGATTTTCGAGTAACTGAAACGATTGTTCAAATTTTTTGTCTCCAATGCTAATCACTGCTTTGTATGTACCGATGGGGGCGCGCGGTCCGATCACCGAAGCAAAGAGCACGGGGGAGCCGGCTGTGAATCCACCGGTAGCCACCTTGCAAGGGTTTTGATCGAGGCCCCAGTATACTTTATTGAGCCCTTTGGCCGTTCCGCCGTTCAGGTCTTTGATCTTGTTGCCTTTGCTGTCGTAGATCATGATCTTTACGGCCTGAGAAGATCTCTCCTTCAGATAATATTCAAAGGTGGGCAGATAAGCTTTGTTACCGGCGGTCCATCCTTCGAGATTACCATAGCCAGAAGGTGTTTGCGGCGATACGTCGTAAACAAATGCTTTTACAGGGTAGAAAATAACTTCTTTATTGAGATCCGATTTGGCAAGTGCCCGCAGAGACGAGAGATTGTCCAGTACATAAATTCCTCTTCCGTGCGTGCCGATCGCCAGGTCGCCACTTGTGGAGATCTTTAGATCGCGCACCAATGTGTACCAGGGCAAATTTTGATATTTGCTACGCATCCAGTTGGCTCCGCCATCAAGCGATATAAAGAGCCCCATTTCGGTGCCCAAGAAGAGCAGTTCGGGGTTTTGCGGATCTTGGCGAACAACATGTGCAAAGCCGGTCCACTCCGCAGACTGCATGCGCTTCCATGTCTTGCCTGCGTCACTGGTGCTAACCAAATAGGGTTTGTGATCGCCGTACATGTGATTTTCGAGCGTTACAAAAACCTGATTCGCATTAGCGACAGATACTTCAATGCAAGAGATCCAGGCATTTTTGGGAACGCCGGTGGCCCATATGCGCTCCGACAGGTTGGTCCAGGTTTTACCGCCATTGTTCGTGTACTGCAGGTTGCCATCATCTGTACCTACCCAAATAACATCTTCATTGCGCGGGTCTTGGGCCAATGTAAAAATGGTGCAATGGTTTTCGGCGCTGGTGTTATCGCCGGTCACTCCTCCGCTTTTCTCTGTTTTTTGTTTGGCTTTGTCGTTGGTAGTAAGATCAGAAGAGATCTTTGTCCAATTGGCTCCTTCGTCTGTTGACTTGTACAAGAACTGGTTGGCCGTATAAAGATTGTAGCTGCCCGGTCTCTTGGTACTCATTGCGGTCACAATGGGCGTATTCCAATTCCAGCGATGTAATTCTTCTCCGGGGTTGCGCTGCGGCTTAATGCCATAGGAGAGTCCTGTTTTTAAGTTGATGCGATTGATCTCGCCTCCTTGTGATTCGGCATAAACGATGTTAGAGTTAATAGGAGAGGGCTGTACCCAAAATCCATCACCCCCATTTAGAAATTGCCAATCGGTGCTCGATACGCCACCCGGCGACGAGCTGGGGGCCACCCACGAGCCATTGTCTTGCAATCCGCCGTAGACATTAAAAGGTTTATCGTTGCTCACGCTAACATGATAGAACTGGCCTACCGGAAGATTATTTAAAAAGCTCCAGGAGAGTCCCTTGTTATTACTCACGTACACACCTCCGTCGGTTCCCAGGTAAAGCGTATTGGTATTTTCGGGGTTGATCCAAAGGGCGTGGTGATCGGCATGCGGTACCACATCGGAGAATAACTGACCGGACCAAGAGTAACCGCCATCGGTGGAGTATTGAAAATCGAAGGCAGGGCGATACACTCTTTTGGGATCTTTGGGGTCGTACTCCAGCGTGCTGAAATAAAAAGGTCGAGCTGTGATGTTATCGGTCGAGGCTAGTTTTTTCCAAGTAAGTCCTTCGTCTTGCGAAATATACAGTCCGGGTACAGAAGCTTCTACGATCGCCAGCACTTCTTGTGGTTTAGAAGGATTGATGCTGATCACGATCCTTCCCATTTCTCCTTCGGGTAGTCCTGCAGTAACCTTCGACCAAGTCTTTCCTCCGTCGGCTGAGCGAAACAGTCCGCTGCCTTTTCCACCGGAGTAAAAAGAGAACGGCTGTCTTCTGAATTGCCAAAAACTAGCCAGCATAATATTTGGGTCGCGCGGGCTCACGGCCAGGTCTGCGCAACCGGTATTCTCATCTACATACAAGATCTTTTCCCAGGTTTTTCCTGCGTCGTTGGTGGCATAAAGACCTCTGTGAGTGCTAGAAGACCAAAGCGGTCCGGGTGCCGCTACCAATAATCGCTTCGTGTTTTTAGGATCGATCCAGATCTTACTGATGTGCTCGGTGCTATCGAGTCCGATCTTTTGCCAGTTAGAGCCGGCATCGGTGGTCTTATACATTCCATCGCCGATGGAGACGGAATTACGCATGTTGCTTTCTCCGGTAGCAGCGTAAATGATCTTGGAAGAAGTAGGATCGATCGCCAGCGCTCCGATGGACTGACAATATTTATCGAATACCGGGGTAAATGTTATACCACCGTTGAGACTTTTCCAAATACCACCGCCCGCTGTACCTACATAGAGGTTGATCTGGTTATCTACTGTCGTACCCACTATAGAGGTAACACGTCCGCTCATGGTAGAGGGTCCCAAATTGCGGGCCGACATGGACTGAAAGTAAGAGGAGTTAAGCTCTACTTTGTTTTGTTGTGCAAAACCGGTAGCAGCGGTCCATAGTAGCAGGGCCATAGAAATGACAGGCCGAAAAAATTGCTTCAGCATAAGGTGAGAATTAAGGTGAGAAAAAATTACTTACCGGCGAAGAGCTTGGTATCGATGGTGGTGTTCACCTCGATCTTTTCGAATACCAGCACTTGCCCCATCTGATCTGTTTTGTGCGGAACTTTCACACCAATAGGAAGCTCTTTATAATCGAGCAACTTGGTGGTGACTTCCATTTCTTGTCCTTGCATTTTAGAAGTAGAAACAGACTTGTAGATCAGGTAGGTCTTTACATCGATGTAGTAAACGGTCTGGTTCTGGTGCTTGGTAGTCAGACGAACTTTAAAGTACTCGTTGCCATCTTCTTCGTCTTTGCCGAGCAGCTCTACCGATGAACCTTTGGTCTTCCAATCAACGAATTCATTTTGAATATCGAGCTCGTCTACTTGCTGCTTGTGCTCATCCTCGCTAGCGGGTTCGAGTTCTGTTTTACCGCCAAAGGGATTCTGTGACCAGCTCTTGGTAGGAGTAACGATCTGAATAATCTGCATGCCTTGAAATTCGGCGTCGATACGCATGCCGGTATTGTGTACGGTCTGTTGTGTAAAGGGAATTTGAATGCCTTGTACCTCAATGTATCCTTCGATCTTCATGCTGTTTACCTGCTTCCACTTTTCTTCACCGCCTGTGGCAGCGATATGCTTGGCGATCACATCATCAACCGTTTGCGAAAAGCCATTGAAAGACGTGAGCAGCAGGGCCATTATCAGCACACTGAATTTGCTAAAAAGAGATTTCATAATTGGAGTTTTAATTGTTTTTCGATTGAGATGTAAAATTACACCCGCCTCTGCCTTTTTCGCTGTGGTGACAGAAATTTTACATGAACGGGCGTTTGTTTTTTTAAAATATTACTAATCAACATTTTAGGCGATTTTTAGATTTTCTGAAAGAGAAAGGAATGGCAGACTGTTTTTAGATGTTGTGCATGTGATCTTGACGATGGTAAGGAGGCTATTGACAGGCAGTGATTTTATGGGTGCGTTAGAGTAAATTGCTACCATGAAATTTATTCGGATCATTGTGGGTTTTGTTTTAGTAACAACACTACTTGTG
>CAZZLP010000003.1:0-27240 GCA_964654705.1 uncultured Chitinophaga sp. | reverse complement strand
GGAGATCGTAGACTTTTTAAAGAATCCCAAAAAATATACTAACCTCGGTGGCAAGATCCCCAAGGGAGCGCTACTGATCGGTCCTCCCGGTACCGGTAAGACGCTATTGGCAAAAGCGGTGGCCGGAGAGGCCCAGGTGCCTTTCTTTAGTCTGAGCGGATCCGACTTTGTAGAGATGTTCGTGGGCGTAGGCGCCAGCCGTGTTCGTGATCTTTTTAAGCAGGCCCGCGAAAAAGCACCTTGTATCATCTTTATCGATGAGATCGATGCGATCGGCAGGGCCCGTGGTAAAAATGCCATGATGAGCAATGACGAACGCGAGAGCACGCTCAATCAAATGCTGGTAGAGATGGATGGATTCGGAACGGATGTCGGTATCATTGTCTTGGCGGCCACCAACCGTCCGGATGTACTCGACAGTGCCCTGCTTCGCCCGGGTCGCTTCGATCGTCAGATCAGTATCGACAAACCCGATCTGAAGGGCAGAGAGGATATCTTTAAAGTGCACCTGAAGCCCATCAAGGTTTCTAAGACCCTCGACATTCACAAGCTGGCCGAGCAAACGCCCGGTTTTGCAGGGGCCGATATCGCCAACGTTTGCAACGAGGCAGCCCTGATCGCCGCGCGTAAAAATAAAGAGGCGGTCGATATGCAAGACTTTCAAGATGCCGTAGACCGCGTTATTGGTGGCCTCGAAAAAAAGAACAAGATCATCTCTCCCGAAGAAAAAAAGATCATCGCCTACCACGAGGCGGGCCATGCCATTTGCGGTTGGTTTTTGGAGCATGCCTATCCGCTGCTCAAAGTGACCATCGTTCCGCGCGGTACCGCTGCATTGGGTTATGCGCAATACACACCAAAAGAACAGTACCTCTACAATACCGATCAGCTCAACGACCAGATCTGTATGACACTCGGCGGAAGGGCGAGCGAAGATATTTTCTTTGGTAAGATCTCTACCGGAGCGCAGAACGACTTGCAGCAAATTACCCGTACGGCCTATGCGATGGTAACCGTGTATGGGATGAACGAAAAAGTCGGTAATGTCAGCTTCTACGATCCGCAGCAAGAGAACGCCTTTACCAAACCTTATTCTGATGATACTGCTAAAATGATCGACTTCGAAGTGCGTCACCTGATCGATGAGGCCTATGCCAAGACCAAACAGTTATTGACCGACAAACGTGCCGAAGTAGAGATATTGGCCAATGCCTTACTCGAAAAAGAAGTACTCTTTCAAAGTGATGTGGAGGCCTTGATCGGTAAGCGCCCGTTCGAAGAAAGAAAGCCTTTGGCCGATCATGCGCCCGAAACACCTGCACCCATGCAGACTGCTTCTACGAAGCAGGCACAGCCGGAAGCAACCGATGGCCAACCCGTTGCCGCTACTCCCATCATAACAGGGGGTACGGCCGTGATGCCTCCTGCTTACTCCGATAATTCGGAGCCTGCCAACGAGGCACCTCCTTATTAATTTTGCAATATGAACGTATCCCCTGCCAAGGAGAATATGCTAAAGCGTATACGGGAGGCACTGGCCCACACCACGCCCATGCCTTTTCCGCAGAGCGAGAAAAACCAGGCGGTCTTTCCTGCTCCAGGTCAGGAGCCCGAAATAGAGTTCGCCGAACAATTTACCAGGCTACAAGGCAAATTTATTTATTGCATCAATCGTCAAGAACTAGCCTTTCAATTTGCGAGCCTGGTTCGTAAGCAAGATTGGTCTCCTATTTATTGCGCCGAAAAAAAACTGATCGATCTGCTCGGAGAGCCGCTCTCTGAAAGACTTACTACCACCGATCTGGCCGGTTGTCAGGTAGCAGTGACCGGTTGCGAGTATCTGGTCGCTCGTACCGGGTCGATCGTGTTGAGCAGCGCGCAGCAGCAGGGTCGTACTGCCAGTGTGTATGCCCCCATTCATGTCTGCATCGCTTTCGTAGATCAGCTGGTCGAGGATATCAAGGATGCCTTGGTCGCTGCCCGCGAAAAATACGCTACGCAATTTCCTTCTTTGCTTACTTTGGCCACGGGCCCCAGTCGCACGGCCGATATCGAAAAGACGTTGGTAGTGGGCGTACACGGACCCAAAGAAGTGTATTTGTTTTTAGTGGAATCCTGATTTCGGACCGCTTTCTTACATTTATACCATGACTGTAGTCGATCGTCCGGCTTCTGCTGCCACCAAGATTTACTTTCTTTCTGATTTTCATCTGGGAGCCCCAACAGCCCAAGACAGTTTGCAGCGAGAAAAACTGATCTGCCGTTTTTTGGACCAGGCAATGCTTGATGCCGCCGAGATCTTTTTGATGGGTGATCTCTTCGATTTCTGGTATGAGTATAAAAAAGTCGTTCCCAAGGGGTATGTGCGTTTGTTGGGAAAACTCGCTGCCTGCAGCGATGCGGGTATCAAACTGCATCTTTTCGTAGGCAACCACGACATGTGGGTCAAAGATTATTTTCAGCAAGAGATCGGCATTCGATTATATTATGATCCCGTTACCATAGAACGCAACGGCCTAAGGTTGCATATAGGGCACGGCGATGGATTAGGCCCCGGAGACGAGGGCTACAAACGACTAAAGCGCATCTTTCGCAATCCTTTTTGTCAGCTGCTCTTCGGATGGCTTCCTCCGGTAGCGGGTATGGGTATCGCCGAGTACTTTAGCCGGCAGAGTCGTGCCAAGACCGGTGCGGCCGAAGAAGTTTTTCGCGGTGCCGATCAAGAGTGGCTGATCGCCTATTGCAAAGAGCAGTTGAACAGCTCGCCTGTTGATTATTTTATTTTTGGACATCGTCATTTGCCGATCGATTGGGAGCTGACCACTTCTTTGACTCCGGTTCGTTACATCAATCTGGGAGACTGGATCCGGTATAACAGCTATGCCGTATTGGAGGGCACCGAACTTTCGATGCGATTTTTTAGTGATCAGCAACACAAATTGATCAAGAATCGGTAAAACCTGTAACCTATGAACAGTTTTTGGCAGCAGCAATGGGGAGAGAACACCATCCTGGCTTATGCCCTTGTTGCGGGAGTTATTGTAGTGGTATGGTCGTTTCGTCGCTATCTTTCTTCGGTGCTGGCCGGATGGCTTTTTCGCTGGCTGGGTAAGGTATTAAATACCGTGGAGCGTTCTCAGTTCAATGCGCTGGTCATTACACCGCTAGAACGATTTGTGCTGGTGCTGGTCCTGACCATTGCCCTTTACCGTTTGCAATTTCCTGCGGCACTTAACTTTTCGGTGTATACTTTCGAGTTCCGCGATATTTTACATGCCATTGGTAAGCTATTGATTATTGCCACGCTTACCTCATTATTATTGCGAGGCATCGATTTTGCCGCGATCTTATTGGAAAAGCGAGCCAGCCGAACGCCTGACCTATCGGATAATCAGCTGATTGTCTTCTTCAAAGATTTCTTTAAGGTCATCTTGGTCATCAATGCGGTCTTATTGGTGCTCAGTTTTGTCTTTGGTTTCAATATCGGCAGCCTTGTTACCGGACTAAGTATTGTGGGTGCCGCCATTGCGCTGGCCTTGCGGGAGAGCCTCGAGAATCTGATCGCCTCTTTTATCATCTTTTTCGATAAGCCCTTTATTACCGGCGATATGGTCAAGGTCAATACCATTACGGGTACCGTAGAGAAGATCGGTCTTCGGAGTACTCGTATACGCACCGAACAAAAGACCTTTGTAACGGTGCCCAATAAGCAAATGGTCGATAGCGTTCTCGATAATCTTTCGCTCCGCTCGCAGCGAAGGGCCGATATTAAACTAGAATTATCGGCCAAAGCCACACCGGCACAACTCGAAGAACTACTTGCGGCCATCAGGGCTTTGTTGCAAGACCCCCGCATTGAACAATCTTCGGTGCTGCTATCGGAAATACGTTCAGGGGCAGTATGTATCGACGCCGATTATTATACCGCACCACTTCCACTCGATGCATTCAACCACTTGCGCGAAACGATCAACATGCAAGTGCTTGCGCTGGTGCATCAGCTGCAACTTGAATGGCCGGCCGACGGTCGTCCTTACAGAGTGGGGTAGCGAACAGGTCGGTCTATTGCTGAAATCCTTTTTGAATGATCTCTCCGATCTCACGGTCAAATTGGCCGTAGCGTCCATATTCTATAACGCGACCCAGTTCTTTGCCTTGTCGATATACGATGATGGTGGGCACCAGGTCTACCTGCAATGTTTTACTCAGTTGCCCCCAGGTGGTCTTGTTTCGGTCTACCCCTACCAGTGAGATACGATCGGCAGAGAGGCCCGCCGCATCGGCCAATGCAAAAAAGCGAGGAATAATAAAATGAGAGTCCTCGCACCAGGTACCCATAAAGATCAAAAAGCGCACCGAGTCTTTGTAGGCTTGCAAAGTTTGCAGTCCGGCCGTATGGGATTGATACGCCTTGTAATTTTCTTGCATCCATTTAAAGCTGCTGTCTTGTTCCAACACGGCTCGCGTTAGCCAGCCTTTGAAAGTTTTTTCGTTGGGTCTTTCTTGTAGTGTTTCGTAGGGAGTTTGTGCCACGACAACGTTTATTAAAAAAAGCATCAGGCCTCCCAGTAATGACAGACGGTACATACGATAATTATAAGGTAGAGCGAAGCGCCACCAAAAAGTGGCGTATCTGTTGCAACGATTGGATCAGGGCAAAGTGTTGTTCGGCTTTTTTATTTTTCTTTAGGTAATCACGAGCCCCATCGATGGTAAATTTTCTTCTGCGTAGCAGGTCGTAGATCAAGACCAGATTCTTGATATCGATCGGTCTAAAGTAGCGATCACCTTTTTTATTCTTTCTGGGTTGTAAGATGTCGAACTCGGTCTCCCAATAACGGATCAGGGATTGCTTTTCGCGAAACATGGCCGCTACTTCTCCAATGGCGTAATATTGTTTTTTGAACAGTTCTTCGTCTTCAGGAATTCTTATCAGGTCGACCCTGCTTTCGATCTCCTTTAAGGAGCGTCTTCCGCGTTTGCCGGGTGTGGCAGCAGGCTTCTCTTTTAATTTTATCTTTCTGATGCCTACCGAAGGTTCGGCCGGCTCCACACTAATGGCGTTGATGACCGTTACGGGCGGAGGTGTCTCAAAGTCCAGCTGTATCTGGGTAAGTGGTTTTTTGGCCATAGACTATTGTAAAGATAGTAAACGGCCTATCGCTTGCACCGCTTTGCCTGTGCTGTGGAAAACTAGGGCATTCTTAGTCCAGGCTCTGGTTCGAAGCCGCTGCCTGTTTTAACATGCGATCGAATTGAGCCGGGGTCAGGTCATTATAGAAAAAATAGATCGGGTCAATGGGGCGACCATTTTTGATGACCTCGTAATGGCAATGAGGACCGGTCGACTTTCCGGTGCTGCCCACCCATCCGATGATCTCGCCGCGTTTGACCGACTGGCCTGCCCTTGCCTTGACCCGGACCATATGGGCATAGAGTGTCTTGTATCCGTAGCCATGATTGATGATCACATGGCGACCGTACCCGTCTCCGGTATTGCCCGCAGTTTCGACCCGGCCGTTCGCCGTGGCATAGATGGGGGTACCCTGTGGTGCCGTAAAGTCCAGTCCTGCATGCAGCTTGGTGGTCTTGTAGATAGGATCGATGCGATAACCGAAACCCGATGCGATCCGGTTGAGGTTCTTGTTGCTCACCGGTTGAATGGCAGGGGTGTTGGCCAATAATTTTTCTTTGTCTTTTATTAACTGGGCCACTTCTTGATAAGAAGTTTGCTGCGCTTTAATACGGGCCAATATGTTGTCGATAGTATTGGTAATGGAGGTAACCAACTCGCGGCTTCCTAACTTTTCTATTTTGGCGATCTCTAAACGGTTGGCCAGTTCGTGTGCTCTGGCGCTATCGGGAATCGGGGTGGCCTCAAAAATGGCACGATAGACTTCGTTATCCCTTTTTTCGAGTTCTTTCATTTGCTGCTCCATTCTTTCTACCTGCTCGGCCAACGCGTAATAGTCCTCGCGGATCTCGCGATTTTGAAGTTCCAGCATTTTTTCTTTGGGCGAACCAATAAACCGAAACGCCAGGTAAGCGATCAGGGCAGCCGTAACCAGTGCCGAAGCGGCAAAGCCAAATACGCGTAAGAGCTTTACCCGCAAGGGGGTTTCGAGTCGCTCATAGCGAAGCGTGTTGGTGTTATAAAAGTACTTTACCTTCTTCATCCCAAAGCGCAGCTGCGTTTAATATTGCCTTACCTTTGCCAGCATTGCGACATAGACAAATATAGCATTTACCCCCCATGATGACCTCGTTCGAAATACGTAAGGCCTTTCTGGACTTCTTTGCTTCTAAGGCGCACACGATCGTTGCCTCTGCCCCCATTGTGGTCAAAAACGATCCTACCCTTATGTTCACCAATGCGGGCATGAACCAGTTTAAGGATTATTTTCTGGGTAATAAAAAGGCGCCTTATGCTCGCGCGGCCGATACGCAAAAATGCCTGCGTGTCAGTGGTAAGCATAACGATCTGGAAGAAGTGGGTGTCGATACCTACCACCACACCATGTTCGAGATGCTCGGTAACTGGAGCTTTGGCGATTATTTCAAGAATGAGGCCATTGAATGGAGCTGGCAGCTGCTGACTGAAGTATATAACATTCCCAAAGAAAGACTGTACGCCACGGTCTTTGAAGGTGATGTTAAAGAGAATATTCCCCCTTCTTCTATTGCGCTGGCAAAATGGAAGACGCTCTTGCCCGAAGACCATATCGTGTTTGGCAATAAGAAAGATAATTTTTGGGAGATGGGCGATACGGGTCCCTGTGGTCCTTGCAGCGAGATCCATATTGATTGTCGCTCCGACGAAGAGAGAAAGAAAACTCCCGGACAAACCCTGGTCAATAAAGATCATCCGCAGGTCATTGAGATCTGGAATAATGTCTTTATTCAATTTAACCGAAAAAAAGATGGCAGTCTCGAGCCACTGCCTGCAACCCATGTCGATACGGGTATGGGATTGGAAAGACTGGTGCGCGTGTTGCAGGGCAAGACCTCTAATTACGACACTGATATTTTTAGCGGTACCATTGCGACCACCGAAAAAATTTGCGGGGTTCGTTACGACGGGTCCGATACCAAGATCGCTGTAGCCTTTCGGGTCATTGCCGATCATATTCGGGCCATTGGATTTACCATTGCCGACGGGCAACTCCCTTCTAATACAGGGGCAGGCTATGTAATTCGACGCATTCTTCGACGCGCCGTACGATACTACTACTCTTACTTGAATTACCGTCAGCCATTACTTACACAATTGGTGCCCCTATTGGCCGATCAGTTCAAAGAAGTATTTCCTGAGCTGTATCAGCAAGTTGATTTTGTGGGGCGAGTGGTACGAGAAGAAGAAGAGGCCTTTTTGCGCACCCTCGAAAAAGGACTTCGCCGTATAGACGATATCATACAGTCCGCCAAAGGAGGGCTCATTGCCGGTGCCGCTGCCTTTGAGTTGTACGACACCTATGGATTCCCTATCGATCTGACCCGCCTGATCGCTGCCGAGCATGCACTACAGGTAGATGAGGCAGGGTTTGAGGCCGAGATGAAGCAACAAAAAGAAAGAAGTCGCGCCGCTACGGCAGTGGATGCAGGCGATTGGACCATCGTTCGTGAGGGAACCAATCAATTTGTCGGCTACGACCAACTAGAGACTTCGGCGCAAGTACTCAAGTATCGGAAGGTAACTTCCAAGGGCAAAGAAGCATACCAGTGGGTATTGAGTGTAACACCCTTCTATGCCGAGAGCGGAGGGCAGGTAGGTGATAGCGGATGGCTTCGTTTCGGAGAACAGAACCTGGCCGTGATTGATACCAAAAAAGACAATGATCTCGTTATCCATTTTACACAAGAGATGCCCGCCGTGGTATCCGAAACGGTAACGGCGACGGTGAACGGAATCTTGCGCCGCCAAACTGCGGCACATCATACCGCTACGCATCTCTTGCATGCCGCCCTTCGGCAAGTGCTTGGCACGCATGTGGTTCAAAAAGGGTCATTGGTAGAGGCGGCACATCTTCGGTTCGACTTTTCGCATTTTGCTAAAGTGACCTCCGAAGAGCTGTTGCAGATCGAGACCATCGTTAACGAAAAGATCAGAGAAAATATTCCCGTGGTCATTAAGACCATGGCAAAAGAGGAGGCCCTTCAACTTGGTGCGATGGCTCTCTTTGGAGAGAAATACGGTGACCAGGTAAGGGTGGTCATTACCGACCCTGCGTATTCGGTAGAGCTCTGCGGAGGAACGCATGTCGGAGCCACCGGCGAGTTGGGGTTATTCTCATTGCTTAGCGAATCGGCGGTAGCCGCCGGTGTTCGCCGTGTAGAGGCGGTCTGCGGTCAGCACGCCTTAGCGCTTGTCCGTGCTACGGCACAAACCTTGCAGTCGCTTCGCGAGCAGCTCAAAAATCCCAAAGATCTTTTTAAGGCGGTCGAGCAGTTGCAGCACGAACAAGCAGTCTTGCGTCAGCAAGTCGAACGGTTCGAGCAAAAAGAAATAATTGCTCTTTGCGAAAAACTCTCTGGTCAGGTACAAACGATAGGGACCGTTCATTTTATCGGGTCACTGGTAACGGTTACACAACCCGATGCACTAAAAAAATGTTGCCTCGAGCTAAAGGGAAAAAATAACGATCAAGTGGTGGTACTCGGTGCGCTCATCGACAACAAACCCTTTGTGGCAGTAAGTATCGCCGAAGAACTTACCAAAGCAAGGGGGTTGGATGCCAATGCGATCATCAAGACCGTGGTTGCTCCGCTTATCAAGGGAGGTGGAGGCGGTCAAAAGACCCTTGCTACCGCGGGAGGGCAAGAGGCAACCCGGCTTGCCGAAGTGATCAGTGCCGTACAAGCACTTCTTTAAATTATAATTCATGAAAAGATGTTCCATTGCCTTGTTGGGCTTGGTGGTTTTGTTCTCTTGCGGGCGTAATACCCAAGAGGGATTGTTCTCCGTAAGCGGCGCTGTAAAAGGGATCCCCGCTGCCAAGGTGTATCTCGAAGAAGTTCCCATGGCCACTATGCAGCGAATGGTGGTAGACTCGGCCATGTTGGGCAAGGATGGTTCTTATACTTTGCAAACGGCGGCCTCCGAAGAAAAGATATATAATATCAGAATCGATAAGCAAGACTATCCGGCCGCTTCGCTGATCAATGATGCTAAACAAATTGAGTTGAACATTTTTTTTAATCCCGGTAATAGCCAGCTTCCCGATCGTTACGAGGTGAGCGGCTCCGAGGCCAGCAAGATCTTACAACAGTACATGCTTCGGTTCAATACGCAATTACAACAGACGTTTGTACTGCGCCGATCCATCGATAGCATCGTTACCATTACCGGGGTACGCACGCCGGCACAAGACAGCCTTTTGCAAGCGCAGACTGCCACGCTGGGTCAAAAGACAGATTCGCTCTATGCTTTTACCAACACCGCTCTTACGACCAGTAAAAGTCCTGCTCTTACAATGATGATTTTGGGCTATTATCAGAATATGGCCGGTAATGAAGCCTTTGCATTACGCGGCTTTACAAATGCCGAAGTAGCAGCAATGATCACTTCCCTTGCGGGTCGCTTTCCTTCGCATCAGGGAGTCGCTGCCGTAAGTGCGATGATCCAACAGCAACAACCATCCTCCAAAGGGGCCATAGGCCAGACCGCACCTGAGTTTAGTCTTCCGGATCCCAACGGAAAATCAATTAGTCTTAGTTCGTTTCGTGGCAAATATGTGCTGGTCGATTTTTGGGCTAGTTGGTGCAAACCCTGTCGGATGGAAAATCCGGTAGTAGTGGCTGCCTACCAGCAATACAAGAACAGAAATTTCACCGTGCTCGGTGTCTCGCTCGATCAACCCGGAGGCAAAGACGACTGGATGAATGCCGTTATGAAAGACGGACTTACCTGGACTCAGGTCAGCGATCTCAAATTCTGGGATAGTCCCGTGGTATCACTTTACCGTATTACCGGTATCCCTTACAATGTATTGATCGATCCAACCGGAAAGATCATTGCCGAATCACTCCGCGGCGAAGACCTGGGGGCAACATTAGATCAGGTATTGCCACGTTAAGTAATCTATTGCTTTTTTTTCCAGCTCAGATACTCCGGTTTTCTAAGTGGGGTCTGCTTGCGCGGTTGGCGAAGCGGCGTACATTTTTTTAGCTCATCAAAACAGTGACGGGGCAATTGCTGGTAAAGCGTTGTGCCTTCTGTCTTCCAGCGAAGCATCTCATCGCTAACTTCACGGATTACCTTGCCCGGATTTCCGACTACTACGCTGCGCGGCGCAATTCGTTCGCCTTCTTTGATCAGGGTCAGCGCCCCTACGATCGATTCGTCTCCCAGTAGCACATGGTCCATGATCACGCTGTTGATACCCACCAGACAGTTGCGACCTATAACAGCTCCATGAATAGCTGCGCCATGGCCAATATGCGCACCCGCCAGCAATTTTACGGTTAACCCTGGAAACATATGAATGACGCAATTCTCTTGTACATTGCACCCGTCTTCTATATCGATGGCACCCCAGTCGCCGCGTAGTACCGCCCCGGGGCCTATGTAACAATTTTTACCGATCGTTACCTGCCCGATAACTACTGCCGTAGGGTGTACGTAACTGCTGGCATCTACTATCGGTCTAATTCCATTGGCCTGATAATACATAATGCAATTATTCGTTAATCAGTTTTTTGTCGGTGCGATAGCAAAGTCCTTTGAACTGCGCTACCAATTTTTGATCTTGATTATGAATGCTGATCTGGTATAGTCCGGTACTTTTTCCGTTATGCAATTCTTTGGCCTCTGCCGTTAACAGGTCTCCGACCCGCACCGGATGTGTAAAATTGATGGCGGTATCGAGTGCCATCGAAAGCTGATTTCTATTGTTGCAAGCAAAAGCGAACGCACTGTCGCCGAGCGAAAAACTAACGCCGCCGTGTACGATACCAAACCCATTGACCATCTCGGGTCTGATCTTCATTTGAAGGCGACTATATCCCTCTCGTACTTCAAGCACGATAATGCCCAGCCATTGAGAGAAACGATCTTCGTTCATCATGTGGGTCACCACCTTGTTGGCTAATTGATCGGCAGTAGATGACATAGAAAAAATTTAAATGATTACTCTCCCGTAAATCGAGGGGCTCGCTTGTCTAAGAAAGCCTGCACGCCCTCTCGAAAATCCGATGTAGAGGCCGCTTTTTGTTGCAATTGATCTTCGAGCGCCAGTTGCTGCTCGAGTGTGTTTTCATAGCTCCTATTGAGTTGTTGCTTGATTAGTCCAAGTGCGGTAGTAGGCATTGTCGCTAACTGCTGACCCAGCTTCAGTGCTTGTTGCAACAACTCCCCATCGGGAACCGCTTTCCAGATCATACCCATGGCCACTGCTTCCGTTGCCGTTACTTTTTCTGCGCTCATCATCAGGGCCGTTGCGCGTTGGAGTCCGATAAGACGGGGTAAAAAATAAGATCCTCCTGTGTCGGGTACCAGTCCAATCTTAGAAAAAGCCTGTATAAAACTCGCCGATTCGGCCGCAATTGTTATATCTGTACAGAGAGCCAGGTTGGCGCCAGCCCCTGCCGCCACTCCATTGACCGCGGCGATTACCGGCTTATTGAGCTGGCGAATACGTGTAACGATCGGATTGTAGTGCTCTTTTAGTATACGCGCCATTCCGGGTCCGTTCGGATCGACTACTTCGCCCAGGTCTTGGCCGGCACAAAATGCCTTTCCACTGCCGGTAATGATTATGGCTCGTATAGCACTGGCTTGGCAAGAGTCTAGTTCCTGTTGCAGCCGCAGGGCCATCTCTCGATCAAATGCATTGAATTTATCAGGACGGTGAAGCGTCAGCAGGGCAACCTGGTCTTTGATCTCTACGACAATAGAGGACATGCTGTTGTGTTTAATATAAAGTTAGTTATTGCCGCCGGCTAATGACATTTAAAATAGTCAAAGGGTTCCGCGCAGTCGTTGCACTGCAATAGCGATTTGCAGGCGGTGCTCCCAAATTCGCTCAGCAAGCGGGTGTTACTGCTTCCGCATTGCGGACAAACGATCCCATCACCCGGTATCGAAAATCGTTTATCGGGTGGGGCAATGCCGTAGGCCTTTAATTTTTGTTTTCCTTCCTGGCTCATCCAGTCAGTGGTCCAGGCCGGTGCAATCGCAGTAATGATCTCTACGGTTTTGTATCCCTTGTTCAATAACTCCATTTTAATGAGCATAGCGATCGTATCCATGGCCGGGCAGCCAGTATAGGTGGCGGTAATCGTTACCCGGATATGCGCTTCGGTTTGCAGGGGACTCAGTAATTCGACCTCCCTTACAATTCCCAGGTCCAAAATCGTCAGTACCGGTATCTCGGGATCATGAATTGTGCCTAGCAATGCATAGCAGTCGCTTAATTCTTGATTGTCGGTTGCCGATATTGTCATGAGCCCATTGCTGTTTAAAGATGCATACGACAAGCGAATTTACCATTCGCATCCCGGATACGAGCGCTGTACATATTGCATTTCGGCCAGCAAGTATCCGAGTGCTTCGGTGTGTTGTCCTATCTTTCCTCCGGAATGCATAAAGGTCGACTGTAACGACAGAGCAGGAAGGGTAGCCTCAGCAAAAAGTGCACCGATCGCGTCCATCCAATTTTTTTTGATACTATCCACATCAATAGCCAGTGCCGTTTCGTAGGGAGCTGCCATAAAAAGCTCGCCTGTATAGGGCCATAGGTTTTCAATGGCAGTTAATAAACGTTCATGGCTTTCGCTGGTGCCATCTCCGAGGCGACAAACCCATTCACTGCTCCATCGACAATGATAGCGTACTTCTTTTAGCGATTTTTCAGCAATGGCCGAGAGCGTGTTGTCCGAACTTGTCAATAGTTGGGTAAAAAGCTCGCGCTGATAAAAGCTAAAAAAAGTTTGCCGCAAGATGGTCTGCGCCCAATCACCATTGGGTCTTTCGCATAGCAGTGCATTTTTAAATTCCCTTTCATTTCTCCAATAGGCCAGTCGGTCTTCGGTGCATCCATCGCCCATCAGTTGAGCGGCGTATTGATAAAAACTGCGGGACTGTCCAATCAGGTCCAGTGTAATGTTGGTGATGGCGATGTCTTGTTCCAGTACGGGTCCGTGACCGCACCAATCGCCATTGCGTTGCCCCAGCACCAGGGTGCTGTCGGCTAAGTATAAGGTAAAGTCAACCAGCGAAGCTTTCGTCATATCGATTACATGTGTTTGATCTCGTCGGGCAGATCATAAAAAGTGGGATGACGATAGATCTTGTCTTGTGCGGGTTCGTAAAGTTCGGCCGATGCCTCGGGAGCCGATGTTTTAATATGATGACTTTCTACGACCCAAATACTAATGCCTTCGCTGCGTCGGGTATAGACGTCTCTTGCATTTTCAATGGCCATGGTGGCATCGGCGGCATGCAGACTGCCAACGTGCTTGTGCTCGAGTCCTTGTTTACTTCTAATAAAGACTTCCCAAAGGGGCCAATCAGAGGCCGGTTGTGCCGGGCCGGCTTTTGCAGCGCCACTGGCATCATCGGGAATATCCCCGTAATAGAATTTTCTGATCAGTTGCATGGTAAATACTTATCAGGCTGCTTTTTGTTTCTGTTTTTGTTTGGCAGCATAGGCCGATGCGGCTTCACGTACCCAGCGGCCCTCTTCCCAGGCTTTTTTACGGGAGGCCAGTCTTTCTTTATTGCAGGGGCCATTGCCTTTTACCACTTGCCAAAACTCGTCCCAGTTGATTTCGCCGAAGTCGTAGTGTTTTTTGCTTTCATTCCAACGAAGCTTCTCATCGGGCAAGGTCATGTTGAGCAGTTTTACCTGTTCAGCGATCATATCTACAAATTGCTGGCGAAGTTCATCGTTGCTCTTACGCTTGATCTTCCATTTCATGCTACTATCGCTGTTGGTGCTCTCGGTATCACGCGGACCAAACATCATCAGGGCAGGCCACCACCAGCGGTTGATCGCATCTTGACACATGGCCTTTTGGGCATCACTTCCTTTTGAAAGGACCAACAATACCTCAAAGCCCTGCCGTTGGTGAAAACTTTCTTCTTTACAGATGCGTACCATTGCTCTGGCATAGGGGCCATAAGAGGTACGGGTCAGCATCACCTGGTTCATAATAGCCGCGCCATCGACCAACCAACCGATCGCGCCCATGTCGGCCCAGGTAAGGGTAGGGTAGTTAAAAATCGATGAGTACTTGGCTCTGCCACTGTGCAGATCCTCGATCATTTGCTCGCGCGATTGTCCCAGCGTCTCGGCAGCGGCATACAGGTACAGGCCATGACCAGCCTCATCTTGCACCTTAGCCAGCAAAATTGCTTTTCGTTTGAGTGAAGGGGCTCTCGAGATCCAGTTGCCTTCGGGCAACATTCCTACGATCTCGCTGTGGGCATGCTGACTAATTTGGCGCAGATTTGTTTTGCGATACGCCTCGGGCATCCAGTCGCGGGGTTCGATCTTGATCTCTTGATCGATCTTGTCTTGAAAAATCTTTTCCAGATTAAACTGTTCCATAAAAATTGAATCGACAGCAAATTTATTGAAAACTAACAACTGTTAGGGCTAAAAGTTGAGCGTCTGGGCTGTTCTTCTATTTGTGATCAAAGTCTACGATCAGTTTCTCGGTCTTGGGATAGCTCTGGCAGGTCAGGATGTAACCCTGTTCAACCTCTTCTTCTTCAAGCCCCCAGTGCACCTCCATCATCACCTCGCCACTCACCAGTTTTGCCTTGCAGGTGCAGCACATACCGCCTTTACACGCAAACGGAAGGTCGGCCCCTTGTGCCAACGCCGCGTCGAGGATAGTCACCTCTTCTTGCATGGGGATCTCGATATTGACCTCTCTGCCATCGAGTTTGATAATCACTTGGCTGCTTCTCTTTTGTGGAGCGATATCGGGCTGACTCTTTTTGGATCGGGCTGTTATTTTCGAGCTGGTAAATAATTCGAGATGGATCTTTTTGGCAGACAGTCCGATCTTTTCTAAAAAGGCCTTGCTGTTCAAGGTCATCTCTTCGGGCCCGCAGATAAAACATTCATCCATGTTCTTACATCCGAGCAACCGATCTAGTATCGTCAACTTCTCTGTGTCAATTCGGCCCAATTGTAACGGGCTGTCGGTTTTTTCGCGACTTAGTATATGCAGGATGTTGAGCCGTTGCATGTACATATTCTTAAGCTGCTCCAGCTCCTCAAAAAAAATAATGCTCGAACGGCTGCGATTGCCATACACCAGGGTGATCGTGCTGGACGGTTCGGTGTACAAGATCGATTTGATCAAAGAGACAATGGGCGTGATGCCGCTACCGGCCGCTATCATTAAATAGCGCTTTTCCTGTGAAGGGCTTAACGGAGTATTGAACTTACCGGCAGGAGGCATTACCTCGAGCGTATCACCGGCTTTGAGTTGCTCGTTGGCATAACCTGAGAAAACACCTCCCTCTACTTTTTTAATGGCCACCCGAAGTTCATTTTCGTGTGGAGCACTGCAGATCGAATAGCTGCGTCTTACCTCTGCTCCGTTCAGCGTGGCCTTAATCGTTAGATTTTGACCGGGTAAAAATTGATAGGCAGATCGAAGCGACGCAGGGACATCGAATAGCAAAGAGACACAGTCGGTCGTTTCTTGCCGAACTTCTTTGACGGTCAGGGGATGAAAATGAAGCGACATCGTCTAGTGATTTTTTCGAAGCCCGCCCACTAAGATGGTCAGCATATTCTCTTCGAGTTCACGGGCACTGATCCTTTTTTTGCTCCGGTGCCAGCTTTCGATACCGCTAATGGCATGCAACATAATAAGTACCGCCGTGGCACTATCGATGGGCAGAATTTCTTTTTTCTGTATACCGGTATCGATCAGGTGGGCGATGCGTTTACGATAGGTGCGTCGCTGGGTCTGAAAATTAGAGAGGTAAGGTTCTTGCAAATGTTTCCACTCGCGGTCACTCACATAGACCTGCTCGTAGTTGTCGATCATCTGCTTGATATGAAAACGCAGCACCGCTTCGAGGGCCGACAAGGCCGATTGGCGGGAGGCCTCGATCTGGTCCATATGGGTATTGAAATGGTTGGCCATCTCAAAACAGATCGCCTCGAGAATTTCGTTTTTGGAGCTAATGTGATTATACAAACTGGCTGCCTCTATACCCACCGCTTCTGCCAAGTCGCGCATAGAAGTAGCGGCAAACCCGCGCTGGCGAAACATCGCCGCCGCTTTTTGCAAGATCAGTCCTTTTTTCGAAGCCTTTTTTCGAATTGCCTTTGCCATAGTTCTTCAATAGGGTTGGAAAGGTACAGAAATAATGCCTTTTTTAGGTTGCGGATTTAGTATAGGTTTGCACCCTATGTCACTCATTACCGTTGGAACCATGGCCTTTGATGCCATCGAAACCCCGTTTGGAAAAACAGACCGTATTGTCGGGGGCTCTGCTACCTATGTGGCCTATGCCGCCAGCAATTTTGTAACTCCCGTACAGCAGATCTCGATTGTCGGATACGATTTTCCGCAAGAAGAGATGGAAGAGCTTCGTCGTCGCGGCGTACAGACCGATGGCGTAGAGGTCGTAGCCGACAAAAAATCCTTTTTTTGGAGTGGCCGCTATCATGCCGATATGAACAGCCGCGATACCCTGGTGACCGACCTGAATGTGCTGGCTGATTTTGACCCCAAGGTACCCGCCGGCTATCAAGGCGCTGAGTTTTTGATGCTGGGCAATTTGCAACCCCGCATGCAGCTCAATGTGATCCAAGAGCTGAAACAGCGCCCCCGTCTCATCGTAATGGATACCATGAACTTTTGGATGGAGACCGCCATGAGCGAACTAAAGATCGTATTGCGTTATGTAGATATGTTGATGGTCAACGATGCCGAGGCGCGTCAGTTATCCGGAGAATATTCGCTGGTCAAAGCCGCTCGCGCAATACTGGCTATGGGTCCCCGCTACCTCATCATCAAGAAAGGCGAACATGGAGCCCTGCTCTTTCAGCAAGACGAAGTGTTCTATGCCCCTGCCCTTCCGTTAGAGGACGTGTTTGATCCTACCGGTGCCGGCGATACCTTTGCCGGTGGTTTTATAGGGCATATCGCCAAAACGGGCGATGTATCTTTCGAGAACATGAAAAGAGGGATCATCGTAGGTTCTGCCATGGCCAGTTTCTGTGTAGAGAAGTTCGGTCCTACTCGTCTTAAAGAAGTCGGTAAAAAAGAAATTCACGACCGCATCCGTCAGTTCAAGAATTTGGTGAGTTTTGATATTGAACTCTCTTGATTCACTTATTTAGGTGGATGTTGACCGGCTTTATGGTTTTACTGCTTCGTATAAAATCAAATGATCTCGTTATCGTCTCGCAAACGAATACCCGAATTTAAAGCCGACCCACACGGGCCAAAATCCATTTTGGTTAAAATGAGGAGTAAGGGCAACACCCCAAGTGATACCACCATTTTTGGGTTGCCTTCTATAGCCCAGTGTTAAGTGGCCGTATACGGAGTTCTTTTTATCGACGGTAAGTCCGGCCAGGTCTACCGGAAAGGGGTCATAGATACCGCCGCCCCCGGGCCACCAAGGTTTGTAGGTGTCGTTATAGTGTAAAAACGTCAACCCTGCGCCCGCTTCAAAAAAATGCTTATTGTCTTTGGTGAGTAACCAGTTGACGCCAACAGGAAGAGTAAACACTTTCTCGTAGCTTCCGCTAAAGCCTCCCAAGCCTGCCTTCAGGCCAATACCATCCGATTGTTTATGAAGACGTGTCTCGTACATCACATTAAAGGCAACGCCGTTGCCTCCCAGTTCTACATATATGTTTTGACGAGGGGCTCGTTCTGTAAACTTGCTTTCTGCTTCTTGCGCCTGCGAGTAGGTAACAAAGAATAACTGTAGTCCGAAAGCTAGTACAAGTATGCGAAGGGATTTCATGTAGTAGGGGGATTGCAGCTTGGTAATAAGATAAAATGGTAAGACAAGTGCAAGATAAACCTTGATGCATGGTATCGCAAGAAAATATGTTAAAACTTTCAAAAACCTAATACCATAGCGTTACGCCAAAGCGGTATAAATTTCTTCTTCCATCTAAGGAATATTGAGTGATGACGACCAGGTAGTTCGCTGCTGCGAGTAATTGACCTTGCTGATCTCTTCCGTCCCAGTACCAATATCCGCTTGTGCCCAATAAGGTTCTGGCGGCTAATATCCGTACCAAACGCCCGGCAGCATCTAGTATTTGTATCGATGCCAGGGTACCGGGCTGTTTTGTTTTATAGCTAATGGTACAAATGTCATCGTGCCCATCGAGATTGGGTGAGAATATGCGGGGCTGTACCCAAAAATCATTTTCTGACTGCCCGCTCATTGGCTGTTGCGAATTTTTTTGTGTCGGAGTGGCAAAACCCGCAGTGCTCGCGGCGCTGTGCCAATTAGAGGCCCATTGCGTTCTGCCCCTCGGATTGATCCGTTCTAGCGAAACACCTTCTCGTTCTTGCAATAGCGGGTAATGCCAGTCTTCGCTATAGGCCAGTTCGTCTATGATGATACCTTGTTGATGCAGCAGTACTAAATGACCTTCTTGGTCGGGTAACGATGGAAATCCGTTGGTTTGAAAAAGCTGTAAGGGCGAGCCGACCAGGTATTGCTGCATTACTGCTAAAGGATCGTTGCTAAAGGCAGCATATTCATTGGGAAACAGCAGCCGGGGCGTTGTACGCAGGCGGATAAAACTTCCTAGTGTACCGCCGGTTTGTTTATGGGTGATGTATAAGGTAGATAGATCGATGATCTTTTTACTGGTGTTGAGGAGCTCCACGAAATCACTACCTCCGCTTCGCGGGTTAAAAAGAATTTCGTTGATCACCACGTCCAGGGGTTTGCAAGCAGATGCCAGACCCGTTGCCATTGTTGTGGCCCTGCCAACCTCGGTTGCATGGCAGCTTTTGGCCCCCGCTATCGTAAGTGTATAAACAGAATCTGCCTGCAGGGGTCTGTTTAATTTGCACAAGAGGGTGGTATGCAAAAGATCGATAGTTCTTGCAGCAATGACCTCGATAGAATTTCCGAGTCGGTACAAAGACGGGCGCACCGACCATAGGCTATCTACCGGAGCCGAAAATTGAATTCGGAGACTATCCGGTGCCGATGCGTATGAATAAACAGCGACAGGCAGCGATAGTGCTGTTTGCAGGTCCTGCACGGAATTGACCGATCCGGGAGTGCCTCCCCTTGGATGTACACTATTTTTCCAATTGGACTTACCAGTACAAGGCCATGTTGGATTTGCCATCTCGAGCGACCAGCCCCCTTCTGCTTTCAGCGAGTTACTGTACCAAGTCTTATCGTAAGCAACGGCATGTATGGTTTCGCCCGATGGATGACGAAGCCAAATAGTAGTACCATCATTATCGAGCGCCGGAAAACCAGGAACGGCTAGCGCTTTGCCATACACCGAAAGCGAAGGCAGTGCCGATGCAGCACATAAAATAAGTAGACTGTCCGGAGCCAGCCAGTAAAAAGGAAGCGGTCCGGACAAAGCCGCACCGGCGCCCACTCTCCATTGTTGTAATTGAAGAGGCTGCCCCGTTCCGTTTCGAATCTCGACCCATTCATAGACGGGTAATCCTATCGAGGGCGTTGGGTCGGCCATGATCTCCGTAATAAATAGGGTATGATGAGTTTGCGCAAATAAGCCTTGCGGAAACAGGACTTGCACGACAAACATCCACCGTACGCATAACCAAAAATGCATATCGACAAACTAAACGATCGGGCTGTCAAAAGGCAAGCGTATTTGCACCTGTCAATAGTGGGAATTTCGGCCGGGGTAGCAAAATTAATGTAGAGCAACAGAGAAAAAATACTTGTGCTTGTTTGAAAAAGCGACCCCCTATTTTTTTAACAGCTGCAAGAACTCCGCTTCGGAGATGATCCGAATAGTATTGATCTTTTTTGCTTTTTCTAATTTAGAACCGGCGTCTTCTCCGGTCACAAGGTAGTCGAGTTTGGCACTGACACCACCCAGTACGATTCCGCCTTCGCTTCTTACCATCTCTTCGGCGGCCGATCTTTTTAGGGTGGGCAGGGTTCCGGTAAATAAGAATGTTTTTCCGCTCAGGTTTCCATCTGTCGAAACGTTCTTTTTTTCGTTGCGTAGCGATAATCCCAGTTTTTCCAGCGTTCTTATCATCTCTATATTTTCTTTGTTGCTGAAAAAATCGTGGATACTCCCTGCTACTTTGGGCCCTACATCTTCCAGTTCCAGCAATTGCTCGGTAGAAAACTTTTCAAAATCGAGTAAGTGTTCAACGGCCGCAGCCAGTGTACGCGCCGTGGTCTCTCCTACAAAGCGAATACCCAGCGCATAGATCAACCGGTGTAGCGGTTGTTGCTTTGATCCGACAATGGCCGTCTGCAAATTCTCGATCGATTTTTTGCCAAATCCCTCTTGTCCTTCGAGCGCGGTAAAATCGAATGAGTAAATACCAGGAATATCACGCAGTAGTCCCTGCTCGTAGAATTTTCTAATATTAGCTTCACCAAGTCCGCGTATGTCCATGGCGTCTTTGCTTACAAAATGGATGATACGCTCTACCACTTGTGCGGAACATTCTATGTTGATGCAACGCCATACGGCTTCTTCTTCTTCTTTGAAAAGGCGGCTGGCACAAACCGGGCATTGTGTAGGAAAAGCGATCTTCTTTTCTTTACCTTTTCTAAGATCAGCCAGCGATTTGACGATCTGTGGAATTACATCGCCCGCTCTTTCGATCAGTACCTGGTCGCCGATGCGCAGATCCTTCTCTTTTATATACTCTTCGTTGTGCATCGAGATGCTCGATACCATTACGCCACCCACGGCCACTGGCGTCAACTTGGCCACTGGCGTAACAGCACCGGTTCGGCCCACCTGAAACTCCACACCCGTCAATTGCGTCGTTGCCTGGCGCGCTTTGAATTTGAAAGCTACGGCCCAGCGCGGGTGGTGCGAGGTCATTCCCATTTTTTCTTGTAACGCTACGGCATTGACCTTAATGACCATTCCGTCAATTTCATAAGGTAGTTCATCGCGCAATGCTTCATACTGTAGGCAGTGGTCAATGACCTCGTCTATATTCCGGCATATTCTCTTCTCGATATGCGGACTGCGAAAGCCCAGTTCCCATAGCAGCTCGAGCGAACCGGCATGGGTTTGCAAGGCATCGGGCAGCATGGCGCGATCATTGGCTGCGGTATAGCTAATGTGATAGACAAACACTTCGAGCTTTCTTTTGGCGGCCTCGGCGGGGTCCTTTAACCGCAAGGTGCCGGCAGCCGCGTTGCGGGGGTTAGCCAAGGGAGGCATCCCGGCTTGCAGGAGCGTTTGGTTAAATCGATCGAAGTTCTCTTTATTGATCAGTACTTCTCCTCTGATCTCTATCTCTTCGATACCCTGTGCCAAAAACGGGGCCGATAGCGGAACGGTACGGATCTGTTTTACATTGTTGGTTACTTCATCTCCTTGCAACCCATCACCGCGGGTAGCGGCGCGCACCAGCAGGTCGTTCTTATAGATCAACGAAATGCTGCTGCCATCGAA
Organism: uncultured Chitinophaga sp.; assembly: GCA_964654705.1. Lineage (GTDB taxonomy): Bacteria > Bacteroidota > Bacteroidia > Chitinophagales > Chitinophagaceae > JJ008. Next base: position 5,644 of record CAZZLP010000003.1, on the reverse strand, counting down.
CTTGGGCTCCACGCAATACGACACCGACGAAAGTCCGGTCAGCTCTTTGACCCTTCGGTCAAAATCGTGCAGGTCCTCGGCATTGTACGAATTATCGAGCGACAGCATGGGTACCAGGTGTCGTACGGTCGGAAAGTCCCGGGTCAGGTCTTTGGCTACCCGTTGGGTAGGAGAGTCAGGGGTAACCAGTAACGGGTACTGTTGTTCCAGTTTTTCCAGCGCCTTGAAAAGAATATCATACTCATAGTCGGAGAGCAGCGGGTCATTCAACACATAATAGCGGTACTCATGAAAACGCAGCACCCCTCGAAGTGATGCCAGATCTTTAACATCAATGCCTTGCGTGGATTGCTCGTTGAGCAGCCGATGGGTCAGGTTTTGCCAGTAAAGGGTGTCTTTTTTATCGTACATGCGAAAAGGCTGGTTGTAAAGGTAAGCCGGACCCTGCGGTTTGCGTCCTGTTGCCAAGGGTGCGCAAAAAAAATCAAACGTTCGTTAATGTGTTTCAGGTACATATTTGTAATTTTAAAACCGACCCTCAACCCTGTCGTATGAAAAAGACCCTGCTGCTGCTTTGTTTGTTTGCCTCATTGGCGCTGCCAGCCTATGCCCAATTGCTTAGCTGCAATCCGCTTTTTCCTCGCGATAACGATAATGTCACCCTTATTGTCGATGCCACCAAAGGCAACGGGGGGCTCAACAATTACTCCAATCTGAGCGATGTCTATGTACACACCGGGGTTATTACCAACCTCAGTACCAGCGCCACCGACTGGCGTTATGTAAAGTTCGGTTCGCAGAATCCCTGGGGTCAATTGGTACCTGGCTTGCAGGCCACATCGCTTGGTAACAACAAATGGCGCTATGATATCACCAATATCAGGGCTTTTTATGGTGTGCCGGCCGGAGAGACCATTCGCCAGATCGCCATCTTATTTCGAAGTGGTAACGGTAATATCAAACAGACCAATACCGATGGATCCGATATGTACCTGACCGTTTTTCCCAATGAGCTCTCTGTTCGGTTTACCGATCCTCCTTTTCAGCCCACGGCCATTCCCGTACCCGAACCCATTACCCGGCAGGTCGGGCAGACGCTGGCCGTAACGGCCCAAACCAACAGCACTGCCGCTACCCTGCGTCTATATTATAACGGAACGGTGGTGCAAACGGCCACCAATGCCAGTACGATCAGCGCCAGCCCGGTTATTAGTGCAGCCGGATCGCAGGTGATCGTGGCAGAGGCCATCAGCGGAACGCTTAACAAAAGAGATACGTTACGATTTTTTGTAGGAGGGTCGGTCAATGTGGCTCCTCTTCCAGCCGGGGTAAGGGATGGCATCAATTACGAGACCGGTAACACATCGGTAGTGCTGGTGCTGTATGCGCCCGGCAAGCAACGCGTTTCGGTTATTGGCGATCTGCCCGGGAGCAACTGGCAAGAGCAGACCAATTATGCCATGAACAAAACGCCCGATGGCAATTACTGGTGGTTACGCATTACGGGACTCACTCCCGGCACCGAATATGCCTTTCAGTATTTAGTGGATGGCACCTTACGGGTCGGCGATCCTTACACCGAAAAAGTATTGGACCCTTGGAACGATCCTTATATAACGCCTGCTACGTTTCCTAATCTCAAGCCTTATCCTACCGGGCAGACCAGTGGTATCGTCAGTATTTTACAAACCAATTCGCCTGGCTACAATTGGACCGTGCCCAGTTTTGCACGTCCCGACAAAAGGGGGCTCATTATTTACGAATTGCTGTTGCGTGATTTTATGGCTGCCCACGATTGGAAAACGCTTCGCGATACGTTAAGCTATTTGCAACGACTCGGCATCAATGCCATTCAACTGATGCCGGTGGGCGAGTTCGATGGCAATGAGAGTTGGGGATATAATCCCTCTTATTATTTTGCTCCCGATAAATACTACGGTCCCAAGAACGCACTCAAAGAGTTCATCGACACTTGTCATCGTCGCGGTATAGCCGTGATCCTTGATATGGTTCTCAACCATACGACGGGCAGCAACCCCCTGGCAGCGCTGTATTGGAACAGTATCGCCAATCGCCCGGCGGCCGATAATCCCTGGCTCAACGAAACAGCGCGTCATCCTTACAATGTATTCAATGATTTTAACCACGAGAGTCTGGTCACGCGGCAATTCAGCAGCCGGGTAATGGAGCATTGGCTAAGAGAGTATAAGGTGGATGGCTATCGGTTTGACTTGTCCAAAGGATTTACCCAGAACAATACCGGTTCGGACGTGGCCGCCTGGGGGCGCTATGACCCCACGCGCGTCGCGATCTGGAAACGTTACTACGACACTATGCAACTCAAATCGCCCGGCAGTTACGTGATCTTAGAACATTTTGCCGACAATACCGAAGAGATCGAACTCTCCAACTACGGAATGATGCTCTGGGGTAACAACACCTATAATTACCAAGAGGCGGCTATGGGGTTTGTGGGTAATTCTAATTTTAGTGGCAGCATCTTTACCGCCCGTGGCTGGAACCAACCGCACCTGATCTCTTATATGGAAAGCCACGATGAAGAGCGACTAATGTACAAGGCGCTTCAATTCGGCAGTTCGTTTGGCGGCTACAACATACGCAACCTTGCCACGGCGCTCAAGCGAATGGAGTTGACCGCTGCGTTCGGGCAGTTGATTCCAGGTCCTAAATTGATCTGGCAGTTCGGAGAGTTAGGGTACGATTTTTCTATCAATTATTGCCCCGACGGAACGGTCAATAATAACTGTCGTACTTCCAATAAGCCGATACGATGGGATTACAACAACGTCACCGAGCGAAAAAATCTGTACAATGTCTACAGCAAGCTCAACCAGCTGCGCATGCACCCGCTCTATAAAAATAATTTCACCTCTAATCGTATGGTGTATTCGCTGGTAAATGCGTTCAAATGGATGCAGCTGACCACTGATACTTCCAACATTGTCGTGGTAGGAAATTTTGATGTGGCGGCCTCACAGGCGGTGGTAAGTTTTCCGGGTGGCGGAACCTGGTACGATTATTTTACCGGAGCCACTTATAACCCCAATGCGGCCGGACAGTCTATTTTGTTACAACCCGGCGAGTATAAAGTATATGTCAATCGCAATATCACGGGTTCGGGCGGATCCGGTGGCGGATCCGGTGGAGGAAGCGGCGGCGGCGGCTCCACGACCATCACCGATTTAGTGGTCAAGTTGCTGCCCAACCTGGTCGACCGCGCGAGTGGGTCGACCACTCAGCTGGAGCTACAGTTGCCATTGGGAGGCACCGTACAGGCGCAACTGTACAACCTGGCCGGACAACGGGTCATGTCTTTCTATAATGGTCAGTTGGCAGCGGGCATTCAGCGACTCGACATTACGTCGAAGCTGGCCATGCTCAGTGCCGGCGTGTACGTTACGCAAGTCATCACACCAAGTGGTACTCAAATCATCAAATTGGTTATTCAGTAAAAGAATCGATTGCTTATGCCTGAAAGAATAATTCGCGCATTTAAGAATGCCGAGATGGAGAAGATCAACCATCTCGATTATTTCAATATCGCCGTATCGGTCGATTGCGTGATATTGGGATACGAGAATAAGCAGCTTAAGGTTTTGCTCATCAAATCGGATCTCGAGGAGTTCAGCGGCTTGAACTCTTTACTGGGCGACCTGGTGCGCCCCGATGAGGACCTCGATGAGGCCTCTTACCGCATCTTGCGCGAGCGCACCGGGCTCAACGATGTCTATCTCGAGCAGGTTCAAACCTTTGGCCGTATCGGAAGACACCCTTCGGGACGGGTCGTGACCACGGCTTATTTTTCGTTGCTCGATCTTCATCATCATCAGCTGCGGCTCAATCATAATGATCTTCGCTGGCACCCCATCAACAAGATCGGCAAGCTCGCTTTCGATCACAAGGAAATACTGGAAAGTTGCCTTCACCGTCTGCGTCAACAGGTATTGGAGCGTCCCCTCATCTTTAGTTTGCTGCCCGAAAAGTTTTCGCTGCGACAGTTGCAAGAAGTGTATGAGGCCATTCTGGGTACCGAACTGGACCGCCGCAACTTTCGAAAAAAGGTCAGTTTAAAAGATTGGCTGGTCGATCTGAACGAGATGGAGACCGACGTGCCGCACCGTCCGGGCAAGCTTTACAAGGTAAACCCGGCCATCAAAAAGCGGATGCGGGGCAGATTGAAATCCTATTAATATGTAAGTAATTGTAAATCAATTTTATACATTTTGTTTAACCTTGTGCAGCTCAAACCCAAAAATACTTGTCTTTACTTTAACAATTTTTTTGTGAAATACAAATTATCGGTATAATTGTGTGTTTGCTACACATTCGCTTTATGTTTTTTTTAAATTTTATCTGTGTAGCCAACTCGTATTGCTTAACCATCAATGATTGCTTATGTCATTATCTAAACTCTCGAGGGCCTTTAGCCTTATTGTGCTAGCCCTTGCAGCGCATGTTTCTTTTGCTCAAGACAGAGTGATTACCGGAAAGGTATCCGATGCCAGTGGTGCCCCGCTTAACGGTGTCAGTGTTGTTGCCAAAGGCAGCACCCTGGGTACGCAAACTGATGCAGCCGGACAATTCCGTCTCTCTGTTCCCACTTCTGTTAGTGCTTTGGTGCTTTCTTCTGTCGGGTTTGAGACTCGCGAGGTGGCCATCCAAGGCACATCACTGAATGTCACGTTGGCCGCAGCGGCTTCTGCCATGGAAGATGTGGTAGTGGTAGCGTACGGTACGCGTCGCAAGACCGATCTAACCGGATCGGTGGTGGCCGTGGGCGCCAAAGATTTTCAAAAAGGTAACATCAACTCTGCCGAGCAATTGCTGGTGGGTAAGGTGGCCGGTCTCTCTGTAACCACCGGTGGTGGTTCTGCAGGAGGCGGCAGTCGTCTTCGTATTCGCGGAGGAGCTTCGCTCAATGCCAGCAACGATCCGTTGTTGGTGATCGACGGGGTGCCCGTTGACGGTAACGGTATTTCAGGCTCTGCCAACTTGCTCAATACCATCAACCCTAATGATATAGAATCGATGACCATTCTTAAGGACGCCTCTGCAACGGCGCTCTATGGTTCTCGTGCCTCTAACGGGGTCATCATCATCACCACCAAAAAAGGTGGTAAAGGAGCGCTTCGCTTCAATTTCAACAATGTTACCTCCGTGGGTATGATCGCTGATTATGTAGATGTACTCACTGCCGATGAGATCCGCGGAATCATCAACCGCGATGCAACGGCTACCGGTAACAATACCTATAAGGCCATGCTGGGAACTGCCAATACCGATTGGCAAAAAGAAATTTACCAGGCTGCCATTGGCGTAGACAATACGATCAGCGCCAGTGGTTCTCTTGGTAACATTCCTTTCCGTGCCTCTGTCGGGTATCTTAACCAAAATGGTATCCTCAAGACCAATAATTTCAGCCGTATCTCTACGGCCATCAACTTATCTCCCAAATTGCTCGATGATAATTTGTCGGTGAACATCTCTGTGAAGGCTTCTCAAACGCAGAATCGTTTTGCCAACGAAGGAGCCATCGGCAATGCCGTAACGTTCGATCCCACCCAACCCGTTCTCTCCGGTAACAGAAACTGGGGCGGATACTACGAGTGGATCGCCGGTGGTC
>CAZZLP010000002.1:0-33081 GCA_964654705.1 uncultured Chitinophaga sp. | reverse complement strand
TCGTAGAGGCAGCCCGCAAGAACCCCAATGTAGTGGCGCTGACCGCCGACTTGGCGGGTTCACTCAAGCTCAATCAATTCATGAAAGAATTTCCGGGGCGTTTTATACAGTGTGGCATTGCAGAAGCCAATATGATCGGCGTGGCGGCCGGGCTAACGATCGGAGGCAAGATTCCCTTTACGACCACCTTTGCCAACTTTTCTACCGGACGTGTCTATGACCAGATTCGGCAAAGTGTTGCTTACAGCGAAAAGAATGTCAAGATCTGTGCCTCGCATGCCGGTCTTACCCTGGGCGAAGATGGCGCCACGCACCAGATCTTAGAAGATATCGGCATGATGAAAATGTTACCGGGCATGTCCGTAGTAGTGCCTTGCGATTATGCACAAACCAAGGCCGCTACCGAAGCCATTGCCGAAACGACTGGTCCCGTTTACTTACGTTTTGGTCGTCCGGCCTGGCCCATATTTACCAGTGGTCTTTCTTTCGAAATGGGTAAGGCACAGTTCTTCTCTAAAGGCACCGACATCAGCATTTTTGCCTGTGGGCACCTGGTGTGGAATGCCATTCAGGCCGGCTTGATCTTAGAAGAAAAAGGGATTAGTGTAGAGGTGGTCAATATTCATACCATTAAACCGCTCGACGAAGCGGCCGTAGTGGCCTCGCTACAAAAAACGCGTTGCGCTGTTACTGCCGAAGAGCATAGCATCTACGGTGGATTGGGTGATTCCATTGCGCAAGTGGCTGCCAAACATTGCCCCGTACCCATCGAGTACGTAGGCACGCGCGATACGTTTGGCGAAAGCGGTACCCCTGCCCAGCTATTAAAAAAATATGGATTGGACGTACCCGATATTGTAGCGGCAGCCGAAAAAGCCCTGCAACGCAAAGGTTAAACCTTGGGCTATGGCTAAGGTCTAACCGACACAGATCTTGATGGCCGACTACTCCGATAAAGAACTATTGCTCCGCTTTCGGGTGCCTGCTACCCGTGAATCCGCCTATACAGCGCTCATCAAAAAATACCAGGAGCGTCTTTACTGGCATATCCGCAGATTGGTGGTCTCTCACGAGGACGCGAACGACCTGTTACAAAATGTATTGATCAGAATTTGGAATAGCCTCGAGAAATTCAGAGAAGAAAGCAAGCTTTATACTTGGTTCTACCGGATCGCCACCAATGAATGTCTTAGTTTTTTAGAACAGAAAAAGAAAAAAGCCACCCTTCAACTCAGCGACGAAGAAAATGGAATGGAGCGCCAATTAAAAGCCGACCCCCACTTCGATCCGCAGCAGCTCGAATGGAAACTGCAATTGGCCATTCAACAGCTTCCCGAAAAACAAAGGGTTGTATTTTCGCTGCGTTATTTTGACGAAATTCCGTACGAAGAAATGAGCAACATATTGGATACCAGCGAGGGAGCCCTCAAGGCCAGCTACCATCATGCTGCAAAAAAAATTGAACGCTTTTTGCTCGATCATTAAACCAAAACACCGCAATAAGGTCTTAGCTACCATGGCAGTGCATCCAGAAATTAAAACAGAATTGGCCAACGAAGCGCCCGGTTTGCCCTTTCCGGCCCCCGCGATGCCTTGGCAAGTTCCTGTCGGATATTTTGAGCAGCTTTCCGTTACCGTACTGGAGCGGATCCGCCTAGAAAGCGATGAGTTACCGGCTATACTGCGTACGTTACAAGAAAATAACGCGCAACAACCCGGATGGCCCTACCAGACACCGGCCGGGTATTTCGAAAAGCCCCCTGCCTCCATCACCACTATTCAGTCACAGTCGACCGCACAGGGTTCATCGCCTATTGTGTCTTTATACAAACGATCCTTTTTAAAATATGCAGTGGCAGCAGCGGTACTGTTCGCCATTGTCGGAATAGGTCGTTGGTATCAGCAACACTCTTTACCCGATATCGATGCCGACCCGACCAGCTGGGTACGTAACGAAGTAAAAAAAGAATCGACCGAAAAGATCGAGCATTATGTGGAGGGCAACCTGATCGAAATGACCGATCTGAGCACCGACCACAAAAATGAAATTGCAATGCTTACAAAAGACATAGACGAAAAAGAGATCTTACGATTGCTCGACGAAACATCATTACTCGCCTCTTCGAGTAACGTCTCGGCCGATCAATCTAAAACACTGAACTGAGCATGAAGTCACTCCTCTTTTCGATATGGATAATGGGTCTTCTGGCTTCAACGGTTGCGATAGCACAGCCTCCCCCGGGCCCCTACGACGGACCACCCGACGGCGCGCCCGGTAAAAGGATCGCCGATCGCATGGCTACCTTTATTGAACGAAAAATGCGACTTACCGAGCAGGAGCGAAACGGATTTACACCTCTCTTTATTCGCTACGAAAAAGACTACCGCGAAACACTACGTAACCATCGCGATGACCGGTTATTACTGCAACAGCGGCTGATCGAATTACAAATTCGTTACCGAAAAGAATTTGGTCTCGTAGTAGGGGATCGTCGTGTAATCGAGATCTACGACCTGCAGCAATATTTTATTCGTGCTTTACGCGATCTTCAGCAAGAACGCAGAGGCGGTCCTGGAGCACGAAGACCTTTACCGCCCGGCAGACCACTTACTCCCGGCCGACCCCGGCTAAATGGACCGGGACCAGAAGGTCCTTTTCGTGATTAATATACTAAAGCTTCCTTAGCGGCTAAAGACCGCATGGGCGATATCGTGGTAAAAAAGAAAGGTCCACTTTTCTTGTTCTGCCTGCTGCCACCACAGTGCACGAAGCTGCATGGCCCTTTTTCCATCCTTATCGTACTTGGCTACAAAACGATGTTTCATTTGCTGTAGCTGTGGCGCCTCATCACCCCCGTAAAAAATGGTTTGCCCGTTCTCTGTTATCCAGAGCACCTGATGATAAGGAGCGTGTCCGCCCGATAGCTCGCAGCGTATCGATTCGTTGATTGAAGTGGATCCCTCCAATAGTACCAGTCGCTCGTATGTAGACAACCAGTGTAGCAGATCGGGCAGGTAAGAGGACGAAAGGGTAGCCAATGCATATTCCAATTCTTGGCGCTGTACATAATAATGGGCATTCGGAAAAGAGGGTTGCCAAGCCGAATCGCCCCAAGTCGAAGCAGGCGCTTCGACAGTTGCCCTGCGATAGGCAATCCCTCCAATATGATCTTTATGCAAATGAGAAAGGATCACTTTGGTAACTTGATCGGGCCTGATACCTACCGTTCTTAACTGCCGAAAAAGTTGCAACTCATTATCGATATGATACCCTAATCCGGCATCTAATAAGATCACATCGCTTGCCGTAACCACGACAAAAGGTTGTATCTCTACCAACAAACTGCCGGGCAGTCGCTGCGTTAATTGATGCTGCTGCGGATCGAACGAAACAAATACCTTGGTCTTATCGACGGTAAACTGTCCTTCTGACAAAGGGTAAATACGCATAGGGGGCAAAGGTACGGTTAGCGGATCACCATCTGCCGGTCGGCATCCAAACGTATCAGTACGAACAACAGCATGGTAAACGTAAGCAGCGAAGTGCCGCCATAACTGATAAACGGAAGCGGAATACCGATAACAGGGGCCAGACCGATGGTCATGGCCACATTGACGATCACATGAAAGAAGAAGACCGACAAGACGCCGTAGGCATAGACCCGACTAAAGACGCTTCGCTGTCTTTCGGCAATAGTGATCATTTTGAGCAGCAATGCAAGGTAGAGGCCTAACAACAACATGCTCCCCGCAAAGCCAAATCCCTCTCCTACAGTACAAAAAATAAAATCGGTACGCTGCTCGGGTACAAAATCATAACGGGTTTGAGTAGCACTTAATAATCCCTTTCCAAAAAAACCACCACTGCCAATGGCGATCTTGGATTGTCTTACGTTGTAACTGCTACCGCTCTCTTTTTTCTTCTTGGCCTCGGTCTCCGACAAGACCTGTTGCGCAGGATCATAAGGGTTATCTTTTCCAAAAAGATTATAGATACGCTCTACCTGGTGTCGCTGCAATACTTTTTCAAAGATGAGCGGTACAGCAAAGCGCTGTATACCCACCGCTATGACCCAAATGAGTATAATAGCAGTAAGGGTCTGCCCACGTCTTCTGGGTTGCCGGCGAGAAGTCCAGATCAATAAAACCGCAATGACCGTAAGTACGATGGCCAGTATATTGGGCGGAATCAAAATGCTGGCAATGAACAGCAAGACCAGAGAAATTCCAATGGCCGGTATGACCGAAGAAAGTCCCTCGCGATACATGACCAGAAAAAAAGAAAAATAGACCAGTGCCAATCCGGTTTCACTCTGTAAAATGGCCATAAAAGCCGGTAACAGTACCACGATGGCCGCGATTAGTTGGGCTCGGGGTGTATTAAAATTGGTCTCGGGTCTCGATAAGTATTTGGCCAACGATAACGCTACAAAGAGTTTGCAGAACTCGGCAGGCTGAAAATTAAACGCTCCGATACGGATGATCGACTCCGTTCCTTTTATACGGGAGTGAAACGGAAAGACCAATAATAAGAGAAGGATCCCGATCGCATACCAAAAATTGGCCGTTGTCGGATAAAATTTACTATCGGTAAGCAAAATAAAAAATCCGACCACCAGTGCAATCAGCAAAAAATAAAATTGCTTGCTGTAATCGGTCTTAAAGGCCAGCAATGATTGTAAAAAAGGATCTCCCTCTTGATAAGTGGCCGCAAAAATAGCCGACAGACCGATCAGCACAAGAGCCAGATAGATCCAGATCAGACTCCAGTCGATCCCTTTTGAGATGGCAGCTGAATTATTTCTCATCGCAGTGTCTCCTTTTTGTTGGTCTTGGCCTTTGCCGATAATCTCATGATTCCGGCGAGCGCCACTACGTTGCCGCCCGCTACCACTACATTCCTTCTGGGGAGTATGACATCCTGCACCGGGCGCTTGACTTGATAAGAAGAAGGTGAAGGCCCTCGGCGAGCCAGCGGTGGCGAGGCCACGACCGCTTGCCGCTGTCTGGCTTTGGTATACCTTTCGATATACGCACTATCTCGCGTAGTCTGAAACCACTTATAGGCCCGTATGGAATCTTCGCGGTATTGTAACCGCTTAAAATAGGCTGGCATAAGATTGGCCGATTCGATACGGGCCGAATCGGCCTTGCTGCGCACCGACAAAGAATCGTTCAAATATTTTTCCATCATCATGCGTGCAATGGGAGCGGCCCAGGTGGCCCCAAAACCGGCATTTTGTACAATAACGGCAATAGCGATCTTGGGATTCTCTTTGGGGGCAAAGCAAACGAACATCGAGTTGTCGGGCAGTTTGATACGGCGACCATCGAGTACCGTATAATTTTCGGCCGTTCCGGTTTTGGCACATACCTCTACCCCTTCTATCTGTGCCCCACGGGCCGTACCGACCTTTACCACATCACTCATACCTTCGATCACATCGTTAAAGGCCGCGGCAGGAATATAGGTTAGTACATTGTGTCGCATTTTGTAGCGGTTGGTGTATGCACTATCGTATGGTTGCTCGTCTTCGATACGCTCTACAAAATGGGGCGTATAATAATACCCTTTGTTGGCAATAATGCACATGGCGTTGGCCATTTGCAATGGAGTGGCCTGCATTTTATCTTGCCCGATACCAAGGGTCAGGTTGGTACAAGAGGTCCAACGGCCGGCATTTTCGCGGTTGTACACCGATGTATCCGCAATACCTCCGGCACTTTCACTGGGTAGATCGACCCCCAGTCGTACCCCCAGTCCAAATGCATTCATGTATTGCTTCCAATGCAAATACCCATTATACACGGAATGATATTTGGGGTTATCGATGGTCAGGCGATAAATATGCGCGAAATAGGCATTGCAAGAATTCGCAATGGCCAGTCGCACGTTAGCCGCATGTCCACCACCGGCGTGCGTACACTCGGGCTTTCCGTGGCCACAAAGCGTGTAACGCCCCCCGCAAGGATATCCATAAGAGGGTGTAATTACTTTTTCGTTCAGTGCGATCAATGCGCCCAGCGGCTTGTACGTAGAGCCGGGTTCATATTTTCCTGCAATGGCGCGGTTCAGCATCGGACCCGACACATCGAGTTGCATCCGGGTAAAATTTTTGCTTCCTTCGGCACCCGACAGATCATTGGGGTTGTAGGTAGGGCCTGACACCATCGATAAAATACCACCGGTGCGCGGATCGATGGCCACAATGCCCCCCACCTTGTTCCGCATCAGCTTTTCGGCCAGTTGTTGCAATTCTATATCGATATAGGTATGTACACTTCTGCCCGCAATGGCCGCCGTATCGTAGTCGCCATTTTCGTAAGTACCCACAATGCGGTTCTTATTATCCTTGATCATATACTGCACCCCGCGCTGACCCATGAGCACCGGTTCGTAATACGCTTCGAGTCCTGTCTTTCCGATGTAGTCGCCCTGACGATAAAAATTATCGGAGCGTTCTATATCACGCTTGTCAGCTTCACGCACATAGCCTAAAATGTGAGCCGCCGCATTGTACGGATAGATCCGCAGCGGTCGCTCCACCAGGTTAAAGCCCGGAAACTTCCAGCTGTTCTCTTCGAAACGCGCTTGTAACTCCTGGGTCAGCATCGGCTTAAAGACCGAAGGCCTTACGCGGGTGTTTTTGAGGATGGCCTCGATCATACGTTTTTTAAAATCGGCCGGCTCCATGTTAAGCAGGCGGCAAAACTCGAGCGTATCGATCCCCTTTACTTCGGCCGGGGTTACCATTAGATCGTAAATGATCGTATTGTTCAAAATCGCCCTTCCTTTTCTGTCGTAAATAATACCACGCTCCGGATAGATAACCTTGGCATAGACGGCATTGTCCATAGCCAGCTGTTTGTAACGACGATCGACCAACTGCAGGTATATCAACTGAAGCACGATCACCGAAAAAGCGATGATGACAAGTAATCGAATAACATTGCTGCGAGACTGATTATACGCTGCCATTGCTAAAAGATTTACCCGCCCACATTGGTTCTAAATCGCATGTTTCGCGGAAATAATAACTCTACGGTAAAGATCAACAACAAAGAGATGGCAGTCGAAGAGAGCAGCTTGATAATAAAATCGCTGAAACTACCAAAGCTCATCCACTCGAGCAGTACCAACCAGCCATGATAAAGCAAGGTCAGGATCAACAGATAAATAAAGTAAGGAGCCCACAACAGCGATTGTGGCGATGGCTCGCGGTAGTTAAAGTCAGCGCTGTCGCGCGGGGTTAGCACGCTGATCAGAAAAGGGCGTACATAGGCGATCAACACACAAGCGGCGGCATGCAATCCGGGTGTTTGCGTAAAATAATCGAGCGTAAGTCCGGTCATAAAGGCGATCAGCAACAACCAACGTGGCGAAACTGCAAAGGGTAACCAAAGAATAAATAAAAAATAGAGCGAGGGCGATATGAACCGATGCAAATGCGGTACCCGGTTCAGCACGTACACCTCGAACAAAAGAAAGAGGATAAATCGTATACTATTTCTAAAGAATTCGCTCATCGGGGATTTCTTTTGGGGTCTTCGATGCGTCTTCTGGTCTGCTCATCGAGCTGCGCCTGTTCGCTGTATTGCAGGTTCTCTACCACAAAAACATATTGCAGGTTATAAAATTTGGCCGCGGGCTTTACTTTGAGCAAAAAGAAATTGGTGCCCGGATCGCTGATAATCTCGGCCACGGTGCCTACCGGATAACCGGGAGGAAAATTAAAGGAGTATCGGCTGGTTACCACGGTGTCGCCTGCTTTTACCGAAACGCTTTTGGGCAATCCTTTTAAGAGGAGTAACCCCGGATCGACCCCATCCCATTCGATAGTTCCGAAATCGCCCGATTTTTGAAGGACCACATTGACCTTTTGCCGCACATGCAGCAAGCTCATGACCTGCGAAAATCGAGGGCTCACACTAACGACCACCCCCACAGCAGCTCCGTCTGAATTCAAGACAGACATATTCTCCGTTATGCCGTGCAGGGCTCCGCGATCTAATTGGATATAATTTTTCTCGCTGCTGGTCGAGTTATAGATAACAGCTGCCGAGCGAAAATAATAGCGGCGATATCGGTTGATCGAATCAGAGGGTATCGTATCGCGAACTAGCAAACGGCCGGTATCGGTATTTACATATTGCCTCGATAATAAGTTAAATAATGAATCATTGAGCTGATGCACCCGCCGGTTCTCTTCGCCCAAGGCAAAGAAATTCTCTACTTTTTTATAGCGGGTATTGACCTGCCCGGTCAACTCGTTGGCCGATTGCAAAAACTGTGCCTGGTGAAAAGAATTAAAACTGTATAAGAACCAAAGCGAAACGACCTGCAGCAACAAAAAGGTAAAGAAGGTAAGATAGCGGCGAATAAATAAAATAACGTTACGCAACGAAGTACCAGTTTAAAAACCGCAAATTTATCTCATCACAAAGGGGTAACGGTCATAGTTCTTTAGCGCGATGCCCGTGCCACGCACCACACTCTTGAGCGGATCGTCCGCTATGTGCACCGGTAACTTGATCTTGGCGCTAAGCCGTTTGTCCAATCCACGCAAGAGTGCTCCACCACCGGTAATATAGAGGCCACGACGATAGATATCGGCAGCCAGCTCGGGGGGCGTTTGCTCAAGGGCTTTTAAAATGGCTTCTTCGATCTTGAATACGCTTTTATCGAGTGCCTCGGCGATCTCTTGGTAACTGACCATGATCTGCTTGGGAATACCGGTAACCAGATCGCGTCCGTTGACCGCAAAATCATCGGGAGGATTATCGATGTCTTTCATAGCAGCCCCGACTTGTATCTTGATCTGCTCTGCCGTCCGCTCTCCGATCAACAGCGAGTGATAACGACGAAGCGCTTCCATGATATCGGCCGTAAATTCATCGCCTGCAATACGGATCGATTGATCACACACGATACCCGCAAGGGCAATGACGGTAATACCGGTAGTTCCTCCTCCGATATCGATGATCATATTTCCGACAGGCTCCTCAACATCGATACCGATACCCAAGGCGGCGGCCATCGGTTCATGTATCAGATAAACTTCTTTGGCACCTGCTTGCTCGGCACTGTCGCGTACCGCTCTTTTCTCTACTTCGGTAATAGAAGAAGGAATACAGATCATCATCCGCCAGCTCGGAGGTAACAAAGGTCTTTTGGGATACACCAGCTTGATCAGTTCACGGATCATCAACTCGGCCGCATTAAAATCGGCGATCACTCCGTCGCGCAGCGGACGCACGGTGCGAATGCTCTCGTGCGTTTTTTCGTGCATCATCAAGGCCTTCTTACCTACCGCTAACACCTCTTTCGGATTATTTCGATTGAGCGCAACGATGCTGGGTTCGTTGACCACAACCTCATCATTGTGGATGATGAGCGTATTGGCCGTGCCCAGATCGATGGCGATCTCTTGCGTAAACCAGTTGAAAATTCCCATTTCCTAGATCACTTTTGTATTGGAGCAAAGGTGTAGATAAATATTAACTTCTCAAAGGAGATTTCATTAGGAAAATTCGTATCCGATATCGGTTCGGCAGTACTTGTCTTTGTACCCGATGTGTTGTTGCACCTGCTGCGACTTTGCAGCGGCTTCGGTAACCGTCGGGGCAAAAGAGGTCACGGCCAGTACCCGGCCTCCGCTGGTCACCACCTGCCCTTGTTGCAGGGCAGTACCCATATGAAAAATGAGCGCATCGTGCGCCTGATCCAACCCCGAAATGGGATGGCCCTTTTGGTAGTTTTCGGGGTAACCGCCGCTCACCGCCACTACGGTACAAGCCGCTCGTGGATCAACTTGCAACGTCACCGATGGTAAGCTTTCGGTGGCAGCCGCATCGAGCAAAGCGACCAGGTCGGTGGTCAGTCGTGGTATTACCACTTCTGTCTCGGGATCGCCCATGCGGCAGTTGTATTCGATTACATAAGGATCGCCGGTCACGATCATAAATCCTATAAAAATAAATCCGCAGTACGAGATCTTGTCTTTTTGCAACCCATTGATGGTAGGGACCACTACCCGCTCTTCGATCTTTTTCCAAAGGGCGGCATCCACAAAAGGAACGGGACTAACCGCTCCCATCCCCCCGGTGTTGAGCCCTTTGTCTCCCACCCCGATCCGCTTGTAATCTTTGGCCTCGGGCAGCAGCACATAATGCTTGCCATCGGTCAGTACAAAGACCGAGATCTCAATTCCTTTTAAAAACTGCTCGACCACCACTTTTTTTCCGGCTTCGCCAAAACGCGCCTCCCGGATCATGGCGTCGAAAACCTGCAAGGCATCTTGATGCGTCTCACAGATCAGCACCCCTTTGCCTGAGGCCAGTCCGTCTGCCTTAAGAACTATCGGTAAGGGATGCTCTTTTAAATAAGCCACCCCCTCATCGTAATTGGTTGCCGAAAATTCTTTGTAGCGGGCCGTCGGAATTCCGTGCCGTTCCATAAAGGATTTGGCAAAGGCCTTGCTTCCTTCCAGTTGGGCACCCACTCGGCCAGGGCCAATGATCTTTAGCGTCTCGAGCCCCCTATAGCCGGTCAAAAATTCGCGGATGCCTTTTACCAGCGGCTCTTCGGGACCCACCACCACCATATCGATCCGCTCTTTCAAACAAAGAGCGGCGATGGCCTCAAAGTCGGTAGCCGAAAAATCACAATTCGTTCCCAGGGCTGTGGTGCCGGCATTGCCCGGAGCTATGAAGAGATGCGAGCAAAGCGGGCTTTGAGAAATTTTCCAGGCCAGGGCATGTTCGCGCCCCCCCGATCCCAATAAAAGAATACGCATTAAAACAATTGGTTGAAGGCGCTAAAGATACTTCGAAAAGATGCCTGATACTCTTTTTTATGTATTTTGTCTCTCAAACCAATCGACTATGAGCCAAGCCACTGCCGGCGCCATCGCCCCCGAAAAAAAAGGAAAGCATCCTAAGGCGCTTTTCGTATTGTTCTTTACCGAAATGTGGGAGCGTTTCGCCTACTACTTGCTGGCGGGCATCCTCCTTATTTATATGACCGACTCCGTTACCGGGGGCAAGGGCTTGTCTGGTCGCGTGGGAGCCGATATTGTCGGAAGTTTTATTGCGCTGGTCTACCTGACCCCCTTTATCGGCGGGTTGCTTGCCGATCGCTACCTGGGCTACATTAAATCGATCTTTATTGGCGGATTACTAATGTCTGCGGGCTATCTGGGGCTATCGCTTCCGGGAGATACCGCCTTGTTCGTATCGCTCGGATTGATCATTGTCGGCAACGGATTTTTTAAGCCCAATATTTCGACTCTGGTGGGTAATATTTACAACCGCGAAGACCTTAAACCGCTCAAGGATAATGCCTATAGTATCTTTTATATGGGAATCAACATCGGGGCACTCTTTTGCAACTTCGTCGCGGCCTGGCTGCGCAATGCTTACGGTTGGGGATATGCCTTCGCTGCTGCCGGGATCGGCCTGTTGATCGGGTTAGGGATCCTGGCATTGTCGCTCGGCAACAAAGACATCAAAGGAGCCGATGTAAAAAAACCGGTTCAACCGGAAGATATGCCGATCTCCAAGATCATGATGAGCGTTTTTGTACCGGCGCTGGTGGCCGCCATTATTGGATGGATGGTCCCTACGCAATTATTGGGATCTCCGATCATGGGCACCCAAGCCAATGATGCCTTTATTTTTGCCTGCGTTCCGGTCATTGCCTTTTATTGTTCGCTCTGGATTCGTGCACAAGGACAAGATAAAAAAGGAATCGGCGCACTGCTTTTCATCTTTGCCATTAGCGTTGCCTTTTGGGCTATTTACAATCAAAATGCGACCGGTCTTACCCTATGGGCAGAACGACATACTGACCGTAGCACCGCAGGCAATAATACCGGTCTTACCAGTAAGATCTTTCCCCTGCAACGCGTAACCGATACGCCTCGTTTAGTCGATAAGCTCGATGCCCATATGGTAACCATAAGAGATGAAAAGGGAAATCCCGTTCAAGAGATGGGACCCGATCCTTATTTTGTAAATGTTCCAAAAGATCAATGGCCCGGTGGCAAGGATGTGTTTTTGACCAACACCGAACTCTACCAATCCATCAATCCCTTTTTTATTGTGGTATTTACCTTGTTCTTTGTCCCTTTCTTTAGCTACTTGAGAAAAAAAGGAAAGGAACCCACCACCATGTCCAAGTTCGGTATGGCACTTTTTTTATCGGGCGTATCGGCACTGGTCATGATCGTAGCGATCCTTTCGGTGCCCTCCATCTACACGCACAAGACAGCCGCCATCTGGCTTTGGTTCACCTATTTCTTATCGACTATGGCCGAAGTATTTCTAAGTCCCATGGGGCTATCGCTGGTCTCTAAGCTGTCTCCGCCTCGTCTCACCGCCTTAATGATGGGAGGATGGTTTCTGTCTACTTCGATCGGAGGAAAAGTGGCCGGGGTCATGACTAGTTTCTGGGATGACTTTACCGATAAGAAAATGTTCTTCTTGATCTTGGTAATCGCCGCTTTTGTAGGAGGGGTCTTGATCTATTCCCGGATCCGTTCGCTTAACCAGATTGTTCGAGACAAGACGGGAGCCGATTAAAAATAGGCCAGCGATGCCGCTCAATAGTGCAGGGCAATGCCGCAGCGCAACAATGTAGTCTAACGATGTAGCGTAACGGTGTTGGTAACGGCGTACGGTTTTTCCTTATCTTTCTGGACACAAAAATTACCTGCATGTCCGAATCATCCTCGTCGTTCAAACCCTTTGTTTCGCCCGAGACCAAGATGGCCGAGTTTACGCTCAAATCCATTTTGACCGGTGCCGCCTTTGGTATCATCTTCGGTGCCTCTACCGTATATCTGGCCCTCAAGGCCGGTCTAACCGTTTCGGCATCGATCCCCATTGCCGTACTGGCCATTACCCTCGGCAGAAAATTATTACGTACCACCATACTCGAAAACAACATCATTCAAACTACCGGATCGGCCGGAGAAAGCATCGCTGCCGGTGTGGTCTTTACCTTGCCCGGCTTTTTATTCTTGAGCGAAGCAGGGAGCGCGAATTTCTTTAACTACTTTACCATTTTGATACTCGCCATCTTTGGAGGCGTGTTGGGTACGCTCATGATGATCCCCCTTCGGCGTTCGCTCATTGTACAAGAACATAAGACGCTGCCATACCCAGAAGGAACGGCCTGCGCCTCGGTGCTCAAGGCCGGAGAAAAAGGAGGTGACTTTGCCAAGACCGCGTTTTTAGGACTAGGTTTTTCTTTTGGCTACGCCCTATTACAAAAGATAGCACACGTTATTGCCGAGACCCCTTCGTTCATGACCAAGCAAACGCAAAAGTTCTTTCCCTCTGCTAAAGTGAGCGGAGAAATTACGCCCGAATATTTAGGCGTAGGATATATTATTGGTCCTAAGATCGCAGGGGTATTAGTAGCCGGAGGCGTGCTTAGCTGGTTTGTATTTACGCCGCTGCTGGCCAGTTTGCTTAATGACCATGGGGTAGTGATCGCGGCACAACTGGTCAAACTGGGTTATCTCAGCAATGTAGAAACGGCAGGCGGACCCGGAGGTTGGGATCCGGCCACCCAAGGATTTGCCGACTGGTCAACCGCTATCTATCGGGCTTATATCAGACAGATCGGAGCAGGTGCAGTAGCGGCCGGCGGATTTATTACCCTTATCAAAACCATTCCTACCATCATCTCTTCTTTTAAAGGGAGTATTGGTTCGCTGCAAAAATCAGGTACACGTGCCGAATCGACCACTGTGGCACGCACCGAACAAGACCTGTCGTTAAAAGTAGTGGGCATTGGCAGTTTATTGCTGATCGCTGTGATTGCCTTGCTGCCCAGCACGCTGATTCCCGGAAGCAGCATCGGCAGTAAATTATTATTGGGAGTACTGGTTATTATTTTCGGTGCCTTCTTTGTGACAGTCTCTTCGCGCATCGTTGGGCTAATCGGTTCTTCGAATAATCCCATTTCGGGTATGACCATCGCCACCCTTATGGGTACCTGTCTGATCTTTATTGCCGTTAAATGGACCGGTTATGTATACGAACCCATGGCGCTGGTCGTAGGCGGTATGATCTGTATCGCCGCTGCCAATGCGGGCGCTACCTCGCAAGATCTCAAGACCGGTTACATCGTGGGCGCAACGCCCCGCTATCAGCAGTTAGCCCTTTTTGTGGGGGCCATCGTTTCTTCGATCGCCATTGGGGCTACTATCAAGATACTGGACCAGCCCACTGCAGAGATGGCGGCGCAGGGTATTCAACATGCGATCGGCACCGATAAGTATCCCGCTCCGCAAGGCACGCTAATGGCAACGCTCGTTAAAGGAATTCTTTCATTCAATCTTGACTGGCAATTTGTACTCGTAGGTGTCTTTATTGCCATCGTTATGGAACTCTGTGGTATCAAGGCGCTCAGTTTTGCCATTGGCATTTACTTACCGCTCTCTACTACACTCCCCATCTTTATCGGAGGCGCCATCAGAGGACTGGTCGAGTGGAGGCAAAAGAAAAAGAATATCGTCTTAACCGCCGAAGAAGAAGATCTCGGAAAAGGAAATCTCTTTGCTACCGGACTGGTGGCCGGAGGAGCGCTGGCCGGTGTGCTGGTAGCCATTCTTTCTTCGATAGACAGCATCAATAAAAAACTGGGATCGGTCAGTGCCGAACATGGTATTGTGGAGACCTTGGGAGCCGAGGGCTACAAATGGCTGGGCGTCGCCTGTTTTGGCCTGATGGCCTGGGTGCTCTACCGGATCGCTACTGCCAGATCTTCTTCGTAGATTTATGGTTCGGCAATAAATGACCGATCTAGTATGAAGGCCTTTAAATACTTATCGCCCTTTATCTTTTTTGCAGGTGCCTGGCTGGCCTTTACCGGGCAAGGATGGATCGTTTGGATGCCCATGTGTTGGGCCTGGGTACTGGTGCCGGTCACCGAGCTTTTTATCAAGCCCGATCCGGTCAACATGAGCGCCGCCGAAGAAGAACTGGCCAAACAAGACCGCAGCTACGATCTGTTACTCTATGTAACGGTAATTATTCAATACTGCTTGCTCTATGCCTTTTTAAAAGGTATTGCCAACGACGAGCTCACGGCGGCCGACCGGTGGGGGCGCATCACTGCCATGGGATTGCTGTGCGGCATCTTTGGCATCAACGTGGCGCATGAACTCGGACACCGGGTCAACAGATTCGAACAAACCCTGGCCAAGGCCTTGCTGTTAACATCGATGTACATGCATTTTTTTACCGAACACAACAAAGGACACCACAAACGCGTAGCCACTCCCGACGATCCCAGCAGTGCCCGCTATGGAGAGCCGGTCTACACTTTTTATTTTCGCACCATTATCATGGGCTATGCAAGTGCCTGGCATATTGCCAACGAAGAGTGCCGCAAACGTCAGGGAACGGCGCTCTCTTTGCATAACGAAATGATTCAATTTCAACTACTGCAGTTGCTATTCGCAGGCCTGATCGGTTGGTATTTTGGCACCGAAGCCTTGTTGGCCTTTTTAGGAGCCGCCTTTATGGGGATGGTCATGCTAGAGACGGTCAACTATATTGAGCACTACGGATTACAACGCAAGCAAGGACCCTCCGGACAATACGAAAGGGCCATGCCCCATCACAGTTGGAACAGCGATCATGTGGTGGGCCGCCTCATGCTTTTTGAATTAAGCCGCCACTCCGATCATCATTATTTGGCCAGTCGCAAGTACCAGGTGTTACGCCATCACGATCACGCACCTCAAATGCCCACCGGCTATCCGGGTATGATGCTATTGGCACTGGTTCCGCCGCTATGGTTCGGCGTTATGAATAAAAGAATAAAGACCTGGCAACAGGAGCACGCCATTACTTCGGCGTAATTACAGCGTAATACGATCGGCCCCCATGTACGAATGCAACACGACAGGTAAGCGAATGCCATCGGTCGTCTGATTATTTTCCAGCAGCGCCGCTACGATACGAGGCAGGGCCAGTGAGCTTCCGTTCAGCGTGTGTAAGAGTTGTGATTTTCCTTTTTCGTCTTTGTAACGAAGCTTGAGTCGATTGGCCTGAAAAGATTCAAAGTTGCTCACCGAACTTACCTCGAGCCATTTTTGTTGGGCCGCACTGTAGACTTCAAAATCATAGGTCAGCGCAGAGGCAAAACTCATATCACCTCCGCACAACCGCAACAGGCGATAAGGTAATTCAAGCGATTGCAACAGTTTTTCTACATGCGCTACCATCTCATCCAACACCGCATAACTGTGCGCGGGGGCAACGATAGATACGATCTCTACCTTATCAAATTGATGAACGCGGTTAAGCCCTCTTACATCAGACCCGAAACTTCCGGCCTCTCTTCTAAAACAAGGAGAGAAGGCTGTCATCTTGATCGGAAGATCGGCCGACGATAAAAGTTGGTCGCGATAGATATTGGTAACGGGCACCTCCGAAGTGGGAATCATGTACAGATTATCGAGCGGCATGTGATACATCTGCCCTTCTTTATCGGGCAACTGGCCGGTTCCGTATGCAGACGCCTCATTGACCATTAGCGGGGGCAGGTATTCGGTGTAGCCGGCGGCCGTATTGACATCCAAAAAATACTGAACCAACGAACGCTGCAATTTGGCACCCTTTCCTTTATAGATCGGAAATCCGCTACCGGTTACCTTGGCCCCCGCCTCAAAATCGACCAGGTCATAAGTACGAATCAGGTCCCAGTGGGCTGCAGCCCCTGCGGGCAAGTTTGGCTTACGGCCGCCTTCGCGCACCACCACATTATCGGCAGCCGTGCGCCCCTCGGGAACTTGCTCACCGGGTAAATTCGGAA
Source organism: uncultured Chitinophaga sp. (assembly GCA_964654705.1). GTDB lineage: Bacteria > Bacteroidota > Bacteroidia > Chitinophagales > Chitinophagaceae > JJ008. The sequence continues at coordinate 16,247 of CAZZLP010000002.1, read as the reverse complement.
GCAAGACCAGTTCGGATTGCAACCTTTCTTCGGTCGTGGTCAATTGCTCGGCCAATGGTTGTAACGATGCTTTTAGCGATGCCACTTCTTGCTTGCGTGTCTCGGCCTCTTCGCGCTCCCCCTTGCCCATCAGCATACCGATCTCTTTAGAAAGTGTATTGATCTTGGCTTGCAGGTTATCGCTTTCGAGTTGCAATCTCTTGCGCTGGTCATCGAGGGCCAAAATGGTATCGACACCTTCGGTACCGGCAAAATGCTTTTTGGCCAGTGCGGCCTTTACGTGCTGGGGGTCTTGCCTTAATTGCTGAAGGGTAAGCATGCTGCCAATTTGTGGCAAATATAAACTACCCGCCCGGCACGGCAAGAGCAAGCCGCCATAAGGATTCGTACAGGTGGTGGCAATTGTGCCTCTGGCCGAAAGACAATGGGCGCTTCAGTCTTTATCTTTGCCCCCTATGTTAGCAAAAGACGATCTGCAACAACGCTGGTGGAACCTGGAGGCCAAACTGGTAGAGCGATTCGGTAAAAAGCCCGATCTCGAGACCGTTTTATTCTTAGTGGGCGTGCAGGAGTTTGGTGATATCAAAGAAAAGTTTACCAAAGAACAGAAACAAGATCTGATGCATGTGGCCGTGTGCAGCTTACTATCCAAGAGCGGCTACTACGAATTAGAGCGGGTAGATGAGGACGGCTGGCCTCATTTTCGCCAGCTAAAAGCGTTACCCACCCTCGATACAATCGAACAAGAAAATTTCATAAAAGACCATGTATTGCTTTACTTCGAACAATCCCTATTTTAAATCCATGAATAAACTCTTCGTCGTTTGCCTGATGTTGTTGCTGGCCGGTCAGACCCTGGCCCTGCCCAACCCCAAAGATTCGGTCGTTACCCGCAAAGACCGCAAGCGTGATGTATTGCTCGAAACCTCTATGGGCCGCATCCGGATTCGTCTTTCGGATTCAACGCCGCTACATCGCGACAATTTTTTAAAGCTGGTCAAGATGGGTTACTACGAAAACATCCTTTTTCACAGGGTCATCAAGAATTTTATGATACAGGCGGGCGACCCCGACAGTCGCAATGCTCCGGCCGGAAAGCCCCTTGGCAACGGAGGACCGGGTTATACGGTACCCGCTGAATTCAGACCAACGCTTTTTCATAAAAAAGGGGTCATTGCCGCTGCCCGCGACAATAATCCCGAAAAGGCCAGCAGCGCCAGTCAGTTTTACCTTACACAGGGCAAAGTGTTTACCGAAGCCGGCCTCGATTCGGTAGAAACCTATCGGCTCAAAAGAAAGATACCGGCCAATCAGCGTCAGGTCTATACGACGCTGGGCGGTGTGCCCCATTTAGATCAGAACTATACGGTCTTTGGCGAGGTGGTCAGCGGCCTTGAAGTCGTCGATGCCATTGCCGATGTTGCTACAAGCAAGGGGGCCGATCGCGACAGACCCCTGACTGATGTAAAGATCCTTAAGGCCAATCTGGTCAAACGTAAACGCTCCTGAGCTAATTTGCCCCATTATTAGTAGGTTTGTGCTCCCAAAAATTTCTATTTTATGAATATTCCCGCTTCGTTACGCTACACCAAAGACCACGAATGGATCCTTCTTGAAGGCAACGTAGCCACCATTGGTATTACCGACTATGCACAACGCGAGCTGGGAGATATCGTATTCGTAGAAGTAGACACCATCGGCAGTACCCTCGAGGCAGGTGCTGTGTTCGGGACCGTAGAAGCCGTCAAAACAGTATCCGATCTTTTTTTACCCGTCAGCGGCACCATCAACGAGTTGAATCCCGCACTGGGCGGTGCTCCCGAACTGGTTAACAGCGATCCATACGGAGAGGGCTGGATGATCAAGATGACGGTGAACGATCCGGCCGATGTGCAAGCACTACTCGATGCCGCAGGATACGAATCGCTGGTTGCCTAAATACCTTTTTTTGAACAAACTTTTTTTAAGGTCAACCGCAGCATTGGCCTGGCTGTTGCTGGCAAGTTATTTACTGCTCACCCCGGCTCGTTCTTTTTCAGAAAAAGGATTACTAAGCTGGTTGATCGCCCGATTGGGCATAAACCGCTTATCAGAAGATTTTCCTACCGATAAGATCGTCCATTTCTGTTTGTTTTGGGGAATGGTTTTTTTATGGCATCGGGTATTGGTGCTGTTGCCGCTTAGTGCCACGCAACGGCAAAAGTGCATCGTATTAAATGTAGTGGGCTGGGTGCTAGTGGGGATCGCCATCGAGTTTATACAAGAGGCCATGCAGTTGGGCCGGCAGTTCGATTATACCGATATGCTGGCCAATACGGTCGGATGCGGACTGGGTGGGTGGGTAGCCAAAAAATTGACCCCTGTAGAAACAGGGGTCGCAACCAAAACTAACTGCTTATGAGAAAAATGTTTGTATCAAAAATCAACGAACATTAATAGAACGTAAAGTTAGTTCAGAAGTTGAGCGACCCCTTGTTAAAAAAATCAAAACTTCTTCAGCGGGGTCAGGAGCGGGTTAATTTCTCGGCGTTTTCGGCAAATTGCAGGGCTTCGATCAATTCCTGGATCTCTCCGTTAAGGACCGCATCCAGATTATAGAGTGTAAAGCCGATTCGGTGATCGGTGATCCGGCCCTGCGGAAAATTATAGGTTCTGATCTTGGCGCTACGGTCGCCGGTGCTAACCAGGCTTTTACGATGGCGCGAAATCTCCTCTTCTTGTTTTCTTACCTGCTCTTCGTACAAACGCGTTCTTAACATTTGCATGGCTTTCTCTCGGTTGGCCAGCTGCGAGCGCTCGGTCTGGCAAACGACCACCGTGCCGGTAGGAAGGTGGGTCAGCATCACCTTGGTCTCTACCTTGTTTACGTTCTGACCGCCGGCTCCCCCGCTTCGGGCGGTCTCCATTTTTACATCGGCCGGGTTCAATTCAAAATCCAGCTCTTCGGCCTCGGGCATCACCGCAACGGTAGCGGCCGAGGTATGCACCCTTCCGCTGGCTTCGGTATCGGGAACCCGCTGTACGCGGTGTACCCCGCTTTCGAATTTGAGGGTGCCGTACACATCATCGCCCACCACTTCGAGCTGTACCTCTTTGTAGCCTCCCACGGTCCCTTCGTTCTCACTCAAAATGGCGGTTTTCCATCCCTTTCGGTCACAGTAGCGCATATACATTCTAAGCAGATCGCCGGCAAACAAACTGGCTTCGTCGCCACCCGTTCCGGCCCGGATCTCTAAAATGGCATTCTTTTCGTCTTGGGGATCTTTGGGTATCAGCAATTGTCGGATAGCTGCCTCGGCTTGCTCCTTCTGTTCTTCGAGGGCGGGCGTTTCTTGCTTGGCTAGTTCGCGCAACTCCTCGTCATTTCCGGCTATGGCCTCTTTATAGAAGTCTAGATCGTCCAGTAATTTTTTGTAGCCCAGATAAGCGGTTACGATCCGTTCAAGACTTCTGTATTCTTTGCTGGTCTCGGCAAACTTTTTATTGTTCCCCACGATCTCGGGGTTGGTGAGTGCCACTCCCAGTTGATCGAAACGGGCCTTGATAGCTTCTAGTTTATCTAACATAACTGATTAGGGCAGCAAAAGTAATAAGAATAAATTTGGGGCATGGCGATGCTTAAATTCAAGGCCACGCAATTGTTCGACGGAGAACGCCTTTTAAACGACAAGGTGTTGATCACGCAATCCGACGGAACCATCGAATCGATCGTAGAAGCAAGCGATGTTGGCGAATCGGTGCGCGAGCTTCGCGGAATATTGATGCCCGGTCTCATCAATTGCCATTGTCATTTGGAATTAAGTCATCTAAAAGATGTAATTGCCCCCCACACCGGACTGATCGAGTTCTTGTGCTCGGTGGTGACCAAACGAAATTTTCCTGCCGAACTGATCCAAGAGAGAATTACCGCGGCAGAGCAAGAGATGTATCACAACGGCATCGTAGCGGTCGGAGATATCGGCAACACCGCCGATACCGCATCGGTTAAAGCAAGCAGTCGTATTTGCTGGCAAAATTTTGTAGAGGTACTCAGCTTTACCGACGACAAGGCGGCCGAGAACATGGCGCATTACCAGTCACAACTCAATATCTTATCGAAGGCGCTCGAAGGTTCGCCCCTACCGCATCGAAGCAGTTTGGTCCCCCACGCCCCCTATAGTATTTCGCCGGCTACCTTTAGAATGCTCAACGAAGTCACGCAAGAGCAGGTCATCTCGATACACAGCCAAGAACATCCTGCCGAAAATGAATTGTATCAACAAGGCGGGGGCGACTATCTGAAACTTTTCAGCATCTTCGGCATGAACGCGTCGCCTTTTCCGATAACCGGTCAGGGTAGTCTTCGTTCGGTGCTTCCCTACTTCGATAGAGGGCAAACGATTTTACTGGTACACAACACCTGCACCACGCAAGAAGAGATGGACTGGGCCAAGCACTATGCAAAAGAAAAAGGCATTCAGCTGCAGTACTGTCTTTGCATCAATGCCAATCTATACATCGAAAACAAAGTTCCGCCCGCTGCCCTTCTCTACCGATTAGGTAGCCCTGTCGTGCTCGGCACCGATAGTTACAGCAGCAATTGGCAATTGAGCATTGCCAGTGAGATCAAGTCGTTGCACCAGCATTTTCCAATGATCCCACTGGAAACCATCCTGCACTGGTCTACGCTTCAGGGCGCAAGGGCGCTACGATGGGACGACCGGTTCGGAAGCTTTCAAAAAGGAAAGAAGCCAGGTCTTGCGCTGCTCGATATCGAAGCAGGCACCTCTTCGCTCGTATCACTTCAATAAGATCGATCAAGAAAGAATCTCTTTTAGAACAGGAAGGGTCTTTAACATGCCAAAATCCTGAATATGCTGCATGTAATACCGCTCGATCACCTGTAGCAATTGACGCCTTAGCTCGCGTTGCAATAAAAGTTGTTCAAGTTCTTCGGGCTGTCTGACCCTGAGCAGTTCAGCAAGAGTGATTACTGCCGTTCCGATTACATAGTGTGGATGGCGAGGCTCTCGGTCGCTGATCAACGAATCGACCAGATCGAAATAAAGTGTTTCGCCTTTCATCTCCTCTGCACCGGTCAGCCGCGGAAGAATACCAAAGAAATGGGTTAGATGCAATGAAAAGAACAGGGGAAGATTTGCCTGCACCATAGGAGTAGCGCGGTCAAGGGCCATAAAGGCATCCTCAGTAAATTCAAACAAAGCAGCATTCTCTTCGGGTTGTCGCAAACACTTGCTGAGCAGCTCTACCATAAAAAGGGCCACGGCATTTTTAGTGATGTCGGTAAAAATGCCTTCGTGCTGGCGGTTCCAATGAAACTCCTTGATTCGTTGTAGCGATTTACGATCTTGGTGATAGACCACCATGTCGAGCAGGGCTGCGGGCTGAAACAAATTCGCTCCTCCTTTTCCCTTTTTCGCAGCGCTTCTGACCCCATTTACCAAATAAGACTGTGCCCCGAACCGCTCGGTAAAGACCGATATGATCAAAGAGGTCTCGCCGTAGGTTACGGTCCGAAGAACGATGCCCTTGGTCTTAAAAATGGATGCGCTCATACAAATGTTGCAGTGCAACAATACTATAAAATTGGTCTACCTGCTCAAAAACAACCGATGCCCCGACATTTTTGCTTTTCTTTGCACTCTCCATCAACCTCACCGAGTATGTGGCAAAAGTTGGGCCATTTTATCTTACGATTTAGAGTTGTTCTACTGATCGCGCTATCGCTGATGACCGTTTTTATGGGCTATCTGGCCAGTAAAGTAGAGCTTAGCTACGAATTTACCCGTGCCATTCCGCTCGATAATCCAAAGTACCAGGCCTATCAAAATTTCAGAAAGCAATTTGGAGAAGACGGCAATCTGCTTGTGTTGGGCATTCAGACCGACCAACTCTTTCGTTTGCCTACGTTCAATGCATACCGCAACTTACAAAACGAGCTAAAGACCATCAAGGGAGTAGAAGACATCATTAGTGTACCCGGAGCGGTAGGCTTGTACAAAGACACTACTAGCGAAAAACTAAAAGCCTTTCCGGTCTTTGCCGATACGATCGCTTCGCAAGAGATCCTGGATAGTGCTGTGCTGGCGTTTCGGCAATTCCCCTTTTACAAAGGGCTGCTGTACAACCCCGAAACGCAGGTATATCTTATGGGGGTACGCATCAATAAAGAGTTGATGAACTCAAAAGAGCGAGTGGGCGTGGTAACTAATATCGAAAACGCAGCTAACACATTCTCAAATGCCACATCGCTTACGGTTCACAAGAGCGGACTCCCCTACATCCGCACCAAAGTGGCCGTGATGATACAAGATGAGATGCGATTCTTCTTGCTGGCCTCTGTAATTCTCTCTGCACTGATCTTACTGGTCTTCTTTCGTTCGATCAGTGCCATGCTGCTCTCTATTGTGGTAGTGGGCATTGGTGTCGTATGGAGTGTTGGCACCCTCGAGCTTTTTGGATTTAAGATCTCATTGCTCACTGCCCTGATTCCACCGCTCGTCGTGGTGATCGGCATTCCCAACTGCATTTATTTTCTGAATAAATTCCATGTGGCCTGGAACAAGACCGGCAACAAGCAACAATCGCTGGTCATGATGATCGATAAGATGGGAATCGTAACGCTTTTTTGCAATGTGGCAGCGGCCATTGGCTTTGCCGTGTTTGCATTAACGAGCAGCCAGATCTTAAAAGAGTTCGGACTGGTGGCCGGTATCAACATCATGGCCCTGTTCTTTATCTCCTTGATCTTTATTCCTGCCGTGCTCAGCTTTCTGCCTCCTCCAAAAAACCGTCACACGCGCTATCTCGATAATGCATGGCTTAACAAAGGACTGGCCCAACTCGAAAAATGGTCTTTGCATCATCGTCCCTTTATCTATGGCAGTACCGCACTGGTGCTGGCCCTGGCCATAGCAGGACTTTTCAGACTCAAAAGCGAGGCGTTTATCGTAGATGACCTGCCTGCATCCAACCAAGTGTATACAGACCTGCGTTTTTTTGAAACACATTTCAAAGGAGTGATGCCACTGGAGATCGTAGTAGACACCCGCAAAAAACAAGGTGTTATTCGAAATCTTCGCAATCTCGAAGGCATCGATTCGCTGTCTCGCTACATTGGCAATATTCCCAACATGGCTCGCCCCCTTAGCATTGCAGAGGGGCTTAAGTTTGCGCGGCAGGCTTTTTTCGAAGGAGACAGTAGCAGTTATCTACTGCCCTCTGCCTACGATCTGCCCGCATTGGCACAATATCTGGCCATAAAAGACAGTGCCCAAACCAACAACTCGCTAGGCAAATTGGTGGGCTCGTTCATGGATAGTACCAAAAGTCAGGCACGCATTAGCGTAAGCATGGCCGATATCGGCAGCTACCGCTTGCCCGGTTTACTCGATAGCATCCAGCAACAGGCCGAGCTGATCTTTAATAAAGACAGCATCGAAGCCCTTAGCGCCGATAGTGCTACTAAAGCTGCGGGACTTGCCGAGAATGAAAAATGGGGTAAACGCACACACCAGATAGAATTGACCGGAAGCAGTGTAACCTTCTTAGAAGGAAGTCGCTTTATCATCAGCGGATTAAAAGATTCGATCTTCTGGGCCTTTTTGCTGATCTCTCTTTGTATGCTTTATCTGTTTCGCTCTGTGCGCATTTTGGTCTGCTCGTTGATCCCCAATATTATTCCGCTCATCATCACTGCGGGCACCATGGGTTGGGCCGGCGTACCACTCAAGCCATCTACCGTTTTGGTCTTTAGTGTTGCCCTTGGTATTGCTATCGATGTGACCATCCGCTTTTTGGTCAACTACAAACAAGAGTTACCGTATTATAACAACGACCCGTACAAGACCGTCATTCAAACCATTTACAGCACGGGCATCAGCATTATCTATACGTCTCTTGTGCTGATCGCAGGGTTTGTGATCTTTTGTTTTAGCGATTTTGGCGGTACGAAGGCCCTGGGATGGCTCACCTCGCTCACACTTGTTGTAGCAACATTGACCAACCTTATTTTGCTGCCCGCCATGCTGCTCAGTCTTGGCAAAGAGCGTAAGAGAGGATAAGGTTATCTTTGTGCGGCATAAACACCCCCTTTGGAAAAAAGCAATTTTGTAGACCAGATCAGGATCTTTTGTCGCAGCGGACATGGCGGTGCGGGCAATAAGCATTTTATGCGCAATAAGTTTACCGCACTCGGAGGACCCGATGGCGGAGACGGCGGAAGAGGGGCTCATATTATTCTTAAAGGCAATCGAAATCTCTGGACGCTGCTGCACCTGCGATATTATAAAAACGTACTGGCCGAAGATGGAGAAAAGGGCGGCTCTAACAATTGTCATGGTCGCGACGGAAAAGATATCATCATCGAAGTACCGCTTGGAACCATTGCTCGCGACGAAGAGAGCGGAAAAAAAGAAGCCGAGGTACTCGAAGACGGACAAGAGATCGTTTGGATGCCCGGTGGCAAAGGAGGATTGGGCAACTCGCACTTTGCGACTCCTACCAACCAGGCGCCCGAACATGCACAACCCGGATTACCCGGCCTGGAAGGATGGAAAGTGCTCGAATTAAAAGTGCTCGCCGATGTAGGGCTGGTTGGTTTTCCCAATGCCGGAAAGTCTACCCTCTTATCGGTCATTACCGCTGCCAAACCCAAGATCGCCGACTATGCCTTTACCACCATTACACCGAACCTTGGCATGGTCGAGTACCGTGATGGTCGCAGTTTTTGCATAGCCGATCTACCCGGTATCATAGAAGGCGCCGCCGAAGGAAAAGGACTGGGGCATCGCTTCTTGCGGCACATCGAAAGAAACGCCGCCCTGTTGTTTTTAATCCCTGCCGACAGCGCAGATCATAAAAAAGAATTCGGGATCCTGATCAATGAGCTAGAGAAATACAATCCCGAACTTCTCCACAAGCAATTCGTTATTGCCATTAGTAAGAGTGATATGCTCGATCAAGAATTACGAACAGCGATCGAAAAAGAATTACCCGAGGGAGTTCCTCATATTTTTATTTCTTCGGTCACCCAGCAGGGGTTGATAGAGCTAAAGGACCTGCTTTGGAAAATCGTCAATGAGCCCGTTACGCCATGAAGCAACGTTGCCTTTTTTGCCTGCACGAAATAATTCCCGTTCACGTACATGGACACTATCAGTGTCCGTTATGCAATACGAATATCATGCCCTGCTGTGATGGCGATAACTGCGATACGAATTTGCTGCTACATGACTCGTCAATAGGTTCTGCCGACAGTATCACAGGCGGCCTTGAGCAGTGAGTTGGCATCAGGAGCGTCTTGCCACTTCTCCCAAAACATCACACCGCCTGCGATATCTTTTGCGAGCTTGGCTTTTCTCTTTACCGTAAACTGTCCGTTGTAGTAGATCGTATAATTGGTAAATGAGCCGGAGCTCACCACCGCCGAGTCGAGTTGTGCATTTCCACCCTGCGATAAAATATTTCGATACGATAAGACCGTATTGGACTGGGTTATGCCGGAAGGTCTTCCGTAAGAAGGAACACCCAACACTGCCTTAGCAGCCGGCATGCCACGCGTTGTGATCCAGTACTGCAGACAGGTTTGCGCCAGTGCAAAGTCGCTGTGATGCCGAAATGGAACAGTGGTACTAAAATCATCGTAGGCCATAATGTTAAAGAAGTCGACTACCGGAAACAACTCGTTGCGAATGGCATCACGATACCCGCCCGCATATTTACCAGCAGTAATGGCACAAGAGAGATAATAGCGACCATCGCGGTGCAAAGAATCGGCAAGCTCCTTCATTAGCGCGGTGAACGTAACATCGGTCCCGTCACTGGTGCTGGGAAACTCCCAATCCATATCGACCCCGTCAAGTTGCTGGGCTCTCACAATGGTCATGATGTCGCGAATAAAACTCGTTCGTCCACTGGGAGAAGCCGCCATGTTTTTAAAATTGGTCGTGCCATTTCCACTACCATCATTTATCCCTAAGAAAATTTTTGCATTGTTCGCTTTTGCCTTGGCGGCCACGGCCGACAAGGAAGCGGTGTTGCTGGTAGGCGGGGCCAAAGAACCCGTGCTGTTGACCTGATAGAAAGCATACACCACTACGTTGGTCATTTTAAATTTAACGTCAGGCACATCGGCCAAGGGGCGATAAGAGGGAAAATACCCTACTACATAATATCCAAGCGAAGGAGGCAGTTGAATCGAAATAAAGGTAAACGAGCGCGCAGCGGCAGAACAACCCGTGGCGGCCCCGCTGCTGTTGCGCGGAATCACATACCAGAAATAGGTTACGTTAGGAGTCGGTGCGATCGTAATAGTATGACTATTACCGGTCACCCCCGTAGCTAAGGCAACGGCATTGTCGGGAGAGGTGCCCAGCATTACATCGTAGGTACTGGCCTGCAACACACTGCTCCAGTTGAGGGTTACACTGGTAGAGGTCACAAAAGCGTTGGCTGCCGGGCTGACCAGCGAACCGCAGCCCGGGGCAGTGGGGGTCGGTCCCGGAGAAGGCATATCTTTTTTACGACAACCAGCAACAAGCACCAATGCTAAAACAAGACATAAAAACAGATGCGATCGCATAAGCAGGATTGGAACTTTCAAGATAGCAAATAATAATAAATCACAAGAGGTAAAATAGGATTTTCGTAGGTTTGTCCTCTAAACTTTTTTGCGATGAAAAAATTATTCTTTACCCTGCTCTTTACAATTTGTATGATCGGTAGAATGCTGGCCGACGAAGGCATGTGGCTACCTTTATTGCTAGGACAGCAGGTATACAACGATATGGTAAAAAAGGGGCTCAAGCTAACCAAAGAGCAACTCTACCACATCAATAAACCCTCCTTAAAAGATGCGATAATTATATTTGGCGGCGGCTGTACCGGAGAGATCGTCAGCAGCAAAGGGTTGATCTTTACCAACCACCACTGCGGCTATGATGCGATCGCTTCTGCGAGCAGCGTAGAAAAGAATTATCTGCGCGATGGATTCTATGCCGCATCACTGAACGAAGAAATTCCCACTTCCCTATCCGTACAATTCTTAGTCCGTATCGATGACGTGACCAAAGAGGTGCTCGATTCACTGAAAGGTCTTAGCGGAGCCGAGCGGGTGCAAAAGCAAGCCGCCGTACTGGCTGCCATCAACAAACGTCTCAGCAAAGCCGAAGAAAGTATCGAGACCCGCGTGAGTTCTTTGTTTAAGGGCAACCAATTCTTGGCATTCGTATACCAGCGCTACAGTGATGTTCGACTGGTAGGAACACCTCCTGAAAGCGTAGGAAAGTTCGGAGGCGATACCGACAACTGGGAGTGGCCCCGTCATACCGGAGATTTCTCGGTCTTTCGTGTCTATACCGATGCCGCTGGCAAACCCGCTAAATATAGCAAAGACAATATTGCCTATAAACCCAAATGGTATTTGCCCGTTTCGCTCAAGCCGCTTAAAGACGGTGATTTTGCCATGATCTGGGGATACCCCGGTAGCACCAACCGCTATGAGAGCTCCTATGGCATTAAGCTGGCCACCGATATCAACAACCCTACGTTGGTAAAACTCAGAGATGCCCGTCTCAAGTACATGTTCGAAGAAATGAAAAAAGACCCGGCCGTTAAATTGCAGCTGGCCTCTTCGTATGCGAGTATCGCCAATTACTGGAAGTTCTTTGACGGAGAGACCAAGCAGTTGCTTAAGTACGACGTATACGGACAAAAACAAAAAGCAGAAACTGTCTTTACTGCATGGGCCACTACCAAGCCCGAATATCAAACCTTGTTCAACGACTGGGCTAAAGCCTATGACGCCTGGAGGCCTTATGCCAAGCACCGCGTATACATGAGCGAGGGAATCATGGGTTCTCCACTCATTGCCTTTGCTTCTTCACTGATGCAACTAGAGTCTGTTTTGGTTCGCAATAGCGTACCCGCCGATATACAAAAGGCAGCCGCAGCCGCCGATCAGGCCCGTAAAGCCTTTCTGGAGTCGTCGAACAAAGTATCAGACGAAAAAATTCTGGCCACTGTTACTCGCATGTTCTACGAAGACGTAGACAAACAACAACATCCCGTAACTTTTTATGGCACACTCAAGAATCAATACGGTGCACTCGATAACGACGAGACCTATCGCCGGTATGCAGCCGATGTGTTTGCCAAGACCATGATCTTCGACAATACCCGCTGGAGCGCTTTTATTGCCAAGCCCGATGCAGTGCTCTTGCAAGGCGACCCGGCCTTCGCGCATGCCAGCACCTTCGTAAGCAACTACAATAGCAAATACGGTCCACTCTCTCAGCAATTCAATGCAAAGAATGCCGAGTTTGGAAGGCTCTACTTAAAAGGAGTAATGGAAATGGATACCATCAAAGCCAAGATGATGTATCCCGATGCCACCTTTACCATGCGCGTTAGCTACGGAAATGTAAAGTCTTATCAACCTCGTGATGCGGTCAAATACGACTATGTGACCACGTCGCGCGGATTGCTCGAAAAATACAAGGCAGGTGATTACGAATTCGATCTGCCTGCACAACAAGTAGCGTTACTCAAGAAAAAAGACTTTGGTCAATACATGGACCCCACCCGAAAAGATCTGGTGATCGGATTTATTACGACCAACGACATTACGGGAGGTAATTCAGGTTCGCCCGTTCTCAATAACAAGGGAGAACTGATAGGCCTGGCCTTTGATGGCAACTACGAAGCCTTAAGTCATAAGCTGGCCTTCGACAAAGATCTGAACCGAACCATCTGTGTGGATATTCGCTATGTACTATGGTGCATCGATAAACTGGGTGGGGCCACACGTTTGATCAACGAGTTGACCCTGGCCAAATAAACCTTGCCGTTGACACACTCTTCGTTGCATATTAAGCAGATCAGCCTCTATGCCCTTCGTATTCCGCTGATAGAACCCTTCATTACCTCACTGGGAAGAGATGATGATGCGCTCAACGTAGTGGTCAAGATCCAAACGAAAGAGGGTATTACAGGATTTGGGGAATGCAGCCCCTACATGCCCATCAATGGAGAGAGCCAAGAGACCTGTATGGCGATCGGCAGCTACTTTGCAAAGGCGTTACTCAATAAAGATCCGCTCGACATTGATGGATGCCTTCAGTTGTTAGACAGCATCGTTTATGCAAACAACAGCATCAAGAGTGCCTTCGACATCGCCTTGTACGATATTGCATCGCAAGCGGCCGGTCTGCCCCTCTGGAAATATTTGAACGGCGACAACACTAAGGTGATTACGACCGATTACACGGTCAGCATCGGCGATCCCGAAAAGATGGCCATCGATGCAAAAAAGATTCTCGACCAAGGCTACCCGGCCATCAAGATAAAATTGGGCAAGAACGGAAAGACCGATGTGCTTCGCATGCGTGCCATACGAGAGGCCGTAGGCCCCACGGTACCGCTTCGCATCGATGCTAACCAAGGATGGAGTGTTGCCGAAGCCATTGAAACCTTGCAAGCCCTCGCTCCATTGCACATCGAACACTGCGAAGAGCCTATCTCACGCTTTTTATATACATCGCTGCCACAGGTAAAAAAAGAGAGTCCCATTCCCATTATGGCCGATGAATGTTGCGGCGATCATCACGATGCCGCGCGTCTGATCGCACTCGATGCGTGCGACTACTTTAATATTAAACTTGGCAAGGCAGGGGGCATTCGTAATGGCCTGCGCATTGTACGACTCGCAGAAGCGGCCGGTATTAAATTACAGGTCGGTGCCATGATCGAATCGAGGCTTGCCATGACGGCCTTTGCGCATTTTGCCTGTAGTAGCCCCCAGATCGTTCACTACGATTTTGATACCGCCCTTATGTTCAGAGAAGACCCTGTTACCGGTGGTATCCGCTACGAAAAAAATGGCGTGATAAGATTACCCGAAGGACCTGGACTAGGAGCTACCATAGACGAACAGTGGCTTAATCGAATGGAAGCGATACATTTTTAGAATTCGCCGCCTACAAAGAAACTGAACAGAGACGCATCAATCGATTCGCCAGGTCATCTCTCCGCCCTTCTCGTCCTTTATCTGAATGCCCACAGAAGAGAGTCGGTCGCGTATCTTATCGGAGGTCACAAAATCCTTTCTGCCTCGCGCTTCTTTTCTAATATCGATAAGCAACTGCATTACTTGTTCCAACTTATCATGCCCACTTTCTTCCATGCCCTGTAAGCCTAAAACTGTTTCGAGCCAGTGTTCGACATCTTGTTGCATACGCTGCAAGGTCGATGCAGAAAGCGACCCGGGCGTAGTGATCCCGTCGTGGATCGCATTGACAATAGGAGTAAGCTCAAACAAATTAGCCAGCACTTTTGCCGTACTGAAGTCATCGTTCATAAAAGCCGGCAACTCATCGAGCAAACGATGCACCGTGGCCGAAAGCGTATCGTCAGTTCCTTTTTCGGCAGCGCCTTTTTGAACGCAATCTATCTTGCGTAACTTTTGATACGCTTCCCATAATCGCTTGAGACCTTTTTCGGCAGCTTGTAGTGCCTCGTTACTAAAATCGAGCGTACTGCTGTAATGTGTCTGTAAAATAAAGAACCGCACCGTCATGGGATGATAGGCCTTGTCGAGTAACGGATGCGTTCCACTGAATAATTCGGTAAGGCGGATCACATTGTTGTAACTCTTTCCCATCTTGCGACCATTGATGGTGATCATGTTGTTGTGCATCCAATAACGTACCGGAGCCTGGTGATTGCAGATCGTACTTTGCGCGATCTCGCTTTCGTGATGCGGAAACAGCAGGTCCATACCGCCACCATGAATATCGAATTGCTTGCCCAGGTATTTGGTCGCCATGGCAGAGCACTCTATGTGCCAGCCCGGATAACCCACACCCCAAGGACTTTGCCAGCGCATAATATGCTCGGGGGCCGCGGCTTTCCAGAGGGCAAAATCAGTTCGATCTTTTTTCTCTTCTTGACCTTCCAGCTCACGGGTAGTGGTAAGCAACTCATCGATAACGCGACCACTGAGCTTTCCATAGTCATGGTCCGATGCATATTTTTTTACGTCAAAATATACCGAGCCATTCATTTCGTAGGCATAACCGGCCGCTATCAATTGTTCGATCATGCCGATCTGTTCTACAATATGCCCGGTGGCAGTAGGCTCCACCGATGGAGGAAGGGTATTGAACTGATCCATGGCCCAATGAAATAATCGGGTATACTTGTGTACCAGCTCCATGGGCTCCAGCTGTTCGAGCTTTGCCTTTTCGGCGATCTTGTCGGTGGCATCGCGGCCCTCTTCTTCAAAATGTCCGGCATCGGTAATGTTGCGAACATAACGAACCTGATATCCCAGAGTTTGCAAATAGCGATAGACCACATCGAAGGTGATGTAAGGGCGGGCATGACCCAAATGACTTTCTCCACTTACCGTAGGACCACAGACATACATACCAACATGCCCTGGCACTAGCGGAGTAAAGATCTCTTTTTGACGGGTCAGCGAATTATAGATGCGAAGCTCGGCCATACGGCAAAGATGATTAAAATAAATGGAATCGGAGAGTACGATGCTATCGGCCACCGGGCAGCAGGTCGGTGACCAGCATATAGTGATCCGAGTAGTCTTTTTTTACCCGCTTGAACTGTCTTACACGTAGCCGGGGATCGGCAAAGATGTAATCGATGCGAAGCGTCGGCGAAAGGCCCCTGAACGTTCTGCCCAGACCATACCCCTTTTGCAAAAAAGCATCCTGCAGACTACCGCGTACTGTAAAATAAGTATACGAGTTGGGAACATCGTTGAGATCGGCCGCCAATACGACTGGGTAGGGCGAATCGGCCACCAGCGATGCGATGATATCTGCCTGTACGCTCCTAATGACCACTCCCCTTTTGAGTTTGCCCACAATAGGAATGAACTGATAGAATAAACTGTCTTCGCGGTCACGGATCTTTTCTATTCTTCGGTAATCCTGTTTGTCGAAACGCTGCGATTGCAGATGAGTGGTAACGACTCGAATGACCGAATTACCGGCTTGTATATCGGCCTGCAGCAGTACCTCGGGTTGCGAAGGGCGCGGAAAACGGATCAGTCCGCTGTCGATAATAGGATAACGAGAAAAAATGACAGAGCTATAGTAGTTCAGGTCACCATCGCGATCCTTGCTAAAATAAAAATATGGATAGCCCAACTGCTTGCGAATAGAAGTAATATGATCGTAGTATGCCGGGTTATCGGACGTATAGAACTCTTGTAAACACAGCACATC
>CAZZLP010000001.1:0-35014 GCA_964654705.1 uncultured Chitinophaga sp. | reverse complement strand
AGTTATCACCAATGGTGTCAATACTCTCCGCATAGTAGATCGCCGTTCCTTTAAAAAGATACATATAGGTGACCATTCGCTCCAAGATGTGGTTGAGCGGCAAAAAACTCAGCGCCCGCATATTCTCACCCGGCGGAAAGCAGGGTAAAGAAGCCGTTACGTTCGAAAGCACATTGCGATGCGAAAGCATGACACCTTTGGGAGTACCGGTAGTACCGGAAGTGTAAATGATGGTAGCCAGATCTTCGTAGCCGATCTTATTACTGATGGCAGGGATAGATGCGATCAAGGAAGGCGTGGCTGCGGCCATCAATTCTTTCCAATGCAGGGCATTGGCCACATGTTCAAAAGTGTAGATCTTTTGTAAGTGCGGCAGTCGGTCTTTGATGCTGAGTACTTTTAAAAAAAGGTCTTGGTCATTGACAAAAACCACTTTCGCCTGTGCATCGCCCAATACAAATTCTAATTCATTTACGTTGATGGTAGGATAGAGCGGCGTTAAGATAGCTCCCACTTGTTGAACGGCCAGATCGACCATGATCCACTCGGGGCGGTTCTTTGATAAAATGGCCACCTTGTCTCTTCCTTCGGGGGTCATATCGCCCGCGCCAATGCCGATGGAGAGTAAACCGGCACTCAGCCGATCGACCATTTCCTTTACGGTGGCGGTACTATACTTCTTCCACTGGCCACCTTCTTTGCCGGCCAGCATATCTTCTAAAGGATGTTGCTCGAGTTTTAAAGCAAGGCAGTCAAATAAACGCGTAGGTTGATTCATGGCGGCAAGCATTGGTGGTTTACGTATAGAAACCCGCTGCGGGACCTACAAGTTAATACATTCGGCGTAAAGTCAAAAGAGATTGGGGTACTTCGACAGCTTGAAAACCCTGTTGAATAAAAAGTTCTCTAGTTTAGAAAATAATTCAACTTGCTCGGACCGCCATTGCTGGTAGCGTGTCCTATTGGCCGCCTCGCCAAAGAGCCATTGGTCGTACGCTTCAAAAAGTCCGGCCTTTAGCAATTGTTGTTGATGTTCAAAGAGTCGAAAAGGATAGCGCTCACCGTTTTGCTTAAACCATTCCAACACAAAGCGGGTACGGGTCATGGTCAATGTTTCAACACTGAGTCCCTGTATCAAAACAGACGAGGCTTTATCGAAGGTGGCAGCCACCGCGGCCTCAAAAGAAGATGACGGGGTGTTGGATGCAACCACGGGGCTCATCATTTTCTTTTGATAGGTCTCCCACAATAGTTTTTTTATCGTCGAAGCCCTTTCGCTTTTACTTTCCATGTTGACATAGATCTCTCCATACAACAGCGTGCGCCACAGCGATTCGGTCTTGCTATAGTAAAGTGCCGCGTTGTAATAATTGCCTGCGTAATTGGGATCGGTCCGAATACCATTTTCCCAATTGATAATGGCGCGCTTGTCTTTGACCGACCAAAGCAGTTCGCCCAATTCGCTGTGCAGAGGACCACTACGTGGAAATTTCTTGAGCCCTTTTGTATACAGCTTTTCGCATTCCTTGACCTCTTCGAGCGCCTTAAGCACGTTACCTCCTAATTGAAAACAGACTTCGTCTGCATCGGGTCTTTCTACTAGTGCCATGGCCAGCAAACGGGCGCCGGCAAAATCTCTTTTGAGCAGTAAGCTCGTAGTCAGATCTTTTTCGAGCGGTAGTGCGCCCGGATATTGTTTTAATCCTTGTTGCAGCACGATCACCGCGTTGTTGTGGTCGGCCCGGTTGTTAAAGTCAAGGGCTCGCTGTTGCCACTCGCGCAGCGAGATCTCTTGTGCAAACACCGACAGACAAGTCCATACGGCGACTAAAAGGGTAAGGGTCTTTCTCATAATAAATGCGTAAGAAGGCCGTCACGAAGCTTTGGTTCAAACCAAGTACTCTTGGGGGGCATGACCTCCCCACTATCGGCAATGGCAAACAATTGCTCGATGCTGACGGGGTATAAACTAAAGGCCACTTTCATTTCGTGATCATTGACTCTTTTCTCTAATTCTTGCAGCCCGCGAATACCGCCGACAAAATCGATCCGGGCATCGGTACGCTGATCAGCAATGCCAAGTAATTTTTCTAAAATGCGTTTGGTTAGAATGGTAATGTCCAATACGCCTATCGGGTCTTGGGTGTAGGTGTTTTCTTTGGCCTGCAGTTCGTACCATTTGCCCTCCAGGTACATGCCGAACGTATGTAACTGTAAGGGACGAACGGCTTTTTCACTAAGTCGAACCACAAAATCTTCTTGCAGCTTCTCTAAAAAAGATGCCGCGCTGTGGCCGTTAAGGTCTCTCACCACACGGTTATAATCCAAAATGGCCAGCTCGCTGGCCGGAAAGATCGTAGTCAAAAAATAACGGGCGGCAGCGCTATCGGGCATTGCCGCACTTACTTTGGCAGCCGAGGCAGCACGGTGATGTCCGTCGGCAATATAGGTACAGGGCACCTGATCTCGAAAGATCTTCGTAATGGCATCGATTTGCGGCTGCTCTTGTACGACCCAAATGCAATGGCGTACATCGTCTTCTGCGACAAAATCATAGAGGGGTGTTTGTTGCTGTTGGCGTTGCATCAGTTCTTGCAGTGCCGGTACATCGCGCATGGCTAAAAAAACATTGCCGGTTTGCGCTTTGATCGTGTGCATGTGATCGATACGGTCCTTTTCTTTCTCGGGCCGGGTAAACTCGTGTTTTTTAATCAGATCGCGGTAATAGTCATCTACCGAAGAAACCGCTACCAGCCCGGTTTGATGGCGACCATTCATAGTTAGCCGGTATATATAATAGCAGGGTTTTTCTTCTTGCACCAGCGTACCTTCTTGTATAAAAAGATACAAGTTCTCTTTTGCTTTTTCGTAGACGGCCTGGCTATGGATATCGATTGATGCAGGAAGGTCTATCTCCGATTTGGTCACATGCAAAAAAGAACAGGGATTATCTTTTGCGGCTTCGCGAGCCTCGTTGCTATTCAGTACATCGTACGGACGCGAGGCGACCTGGAAGGCCAGTGCAGGAATGGGGCGAAGCGCCCTAAAAGGTAAGATCGAGGTCATGGTCAACTTTTTTTGCGGGCAAAATGGGTAATGAAGTCCACCAACGCTTCTACCGAAGCCAGCGGGATGGCATTGTACAGCGAGATCCTGAATCCTCCTACACTGCGATGCCCTTCTATCCCCACCATTCCTTCGGCTTTTGCAGCAAGGGCAAATTCTTTTTCTACCGTGGCATCGTCAATCAGAAACACCGCGTTCATCAAACTGCGATCCTCTTTCTTTACCGGTAAACGGAACAAAGGGATCTGTTCAAGTGTGTTATAGAGAAGCGTTGCTTTTTGCAGGTTGTTTTTTTCCATGGCGGCTACTCCTCCGTTCTTTTTTACCCAGCGCAGTGTTAGCAGTAACACGTACACGGCGAAGACGGGCGGGGTATTGAGCATACTACCTTCTTTGATATGCAACCGGTAATCGAGAAACGAGGGAATAGTGCGCGTTACTTTTCCTAAACAACTTTTATTGACCACCACCAGACAAACCCCGGCGGCTCCCATATTTTTTTGGGCCCCGGCATAGATCAGATCAAAGCGATTGAAGGGCAGGGAGCGACTTAAGATGTCGCTGCTCATGTCCGCTACCAACGGGCAGTTGCAATCGTAAGGAATCCGGTGCCACTGCGTTCCGGCAATGGTCTCATTGGTGGTAATATGTAAATAGGCCGCCCGCGAATCGATATCGAGGGGTTCAGGAATAGTGGTAAATTGATCGGAGGCACTAGACCCTGCGATGGAAACTTTGCCGACCAGTGCCGCTTCTTTGATCGCTTTTTGTGACCAGGTACCGGTTTCTGTATAAGCGGCCACCCCGTTACTGTCCAGCAGGTTCATCGGTACTTGTAAGAACTGAAGGGTGGCGCCGCCGTGCAGCAAGAGCACTTCGTGATCAGCATCCAGCTGCATGAGCTCGCGTACTAGTTGCCGGGCTTCTTCGATAACGGGTACGAATAGCGATGTGCGGTGACCGATTTCGAGTAACGATAACCCCGAATGGTTGAAATTATGGATAGCTTGCGCGGCCTGTTCGATTACTTCGGCAGGAAGCGCCGAGGGGCCAGCATTGAAGTTGTGCAGCTTCATCAGGCAAATGTAACATACCTAATCGTGTTCGCGGCCTTTGATGGGGTTGTTCTTATAAGCCTCCTCTAATCGTTGTAAGGATAGCATCGCGTCGGCCGGCAAGGGTAGACGCACCAGCGAGGTCAAGGGAGGTTGTCCCGCATTGATCCAGGCCGTCAGCCAAAGAGAGGCGACCGCTTCTATCGAGGCTCGCATACGCTTTTCGATCATACCATTTAGCAGTCGGTCATAGGCAAGGGTGTAGCTCGATGAAAATTGTCTGACCAACTGACCATTTCTTTCTTCGTAGGCATAGACCTGGTCATTGCTAAACCGGGCCCTGAGCATTTTTTCTACCCGTAACACCGTATCGGCCGCGGCTGCGCTTTGCATGACCCGTCTCCAGATCATCGACAGAGGGTCTTTGTTATACGAGGCCCGTCCGATCAAAAAGTCCCACTCCTTTTCGGCCAGCAGTTCCGGCACCCGGCTCTCCCAAAAACCATGAATACCGTGCTGACCTGTCCTTTGTCCGTTATGATTGCTGCAAGCATGCAGAGGGACATGCAGATCGCTCACGTAATGACCCAGCTCGGCCGCATTTTTTAAGATTTGTTCCGCATCATTTGCCATAAATGCCCGGGTCAGGCGCTCCAACATTACCTGTATCCACCAGGGGCCGATACCGTAGCGCTGTAAGCTATCGGCAGAGCAGGCGGCCACAGCCGTTTTCCAATCTCTTGGCAACGAGAGATAAGGAGCCGGACCATAGTGGTCAAGATCGATGTAATGCCGGGGACCTTCTTGCTCCAGCAAGTACCTTCTTTTATCGGGATCGACGGAGTGCGCCACCAGATAATCTGCGTTGGGTTTAAAGAATACCAGTAGTTCGGGGGGCAATAAAAAAACCGAATAAAAATTGATCTTTTGATGACCATAGAACCCCCAGGCCGGGGCACAAAGGGGTAGACATAGCAACGATGCCATTATAATCAACCGGTCCATAGCTGTCGGATTATTCAGTTCCTTCCGGGTCGACCACCCCACCTGAAACGGCATACTTCATGGCGTCACCCGAACTGACCTTATTGATTTTTTTTACTTTATCTCGCGGCAGTATATAAAGTTGTCCGGCAAAATTGTATCCCTGCGGCACATATACCGAAACATGCTCGGCACCCATTTCGAATTTAGCAAGCTCTTCGTCTGTCACAAATCCGATCACCCACACATCGGCCCCCAGCGCATTGGCCAAAACGGCCTTGTTGAATTTTCTTTTATTGCCGGCAAAGGCCTCAAAAAAATCGCGGGTAGAAGTATAAATGAGTTTGATGCCCGGCGTTCGTTCCATCCATTGGTCAAACAGATTAAGAAGTCCCCCCATTAGAAAGTTCGAGCTGATCCATCCGACCACCACTACCGAAACGATGATCAGCAAAAACCCCAGCCCGGGCACATTCACATAAGGTCTTAAAATACTGTCGACCCGTTCAAAGAGCCAGTAGAGGGCATAAGCGGTAATGGCGATCGGGGCCAGAATCACAAACCCCTGCAAAAAATAGCCGGCGATCCTTTTTAACGGGTTGCGAAAGGGGCGGCTCACCTGACTCATGGCGTTGATTTTTGGCTAAGTTACTACAAACCAAGGGCGGTTTCCAGGCTTTTCAACAGCTTTCAGAAAAGAAAAATCTCGAATTGAGTAAAAGTCAAAAAACACCAAAATTTGTCAAAAAACACCCTAAAATGACCAAAAATCATCAAAAAATAACAAAAAATAGCCTTTTTTGGGGATGCACCATTTTGGTCCATGCAGACTGTTGAACCCTAAAAGAAGCATAAAAAAGAAAGGAAACTTTTTATACTTTAAAAGTTTCCATAGTTTTGTGGGCCAAAAACCGAAAACTGAATTCATTGCTGCATGGAAACCCCTGAAAGGATATTACAAAGTGCCGAGTCCATCTTTATGCGGATGGGAATTCGCTCGGTGTCGATGGACGATATCGCGGCCCAACTGGGGATGAGCAAAAAGACACTCTACCAATATTTCGAAGACAAAGATCAATTGGTGACCACGGTGGTCTCTCGTCATTTTAAGCAAAAATGTTTGGAACTCGAGGCCTGCTCTAACCAAGCGAAAAATGCGGTCCATGAATTCTTTTTGATCCTGGACCGTATCATCATCGATTTTACCAGTATGCATCCGATCGTGATCCAGGATATGCAAAAATTTCATCCGTTGGCCTATACTGCTTTTACCCGTTACAAAGAGGAATTTGTGCTCGCCTGTGTGCGTAAGAATATCGAAAGAGGTAAGCAAGAGGGACATTACCGCACCGATCTCGATGCCGATATTATCAGTAAGTACCGGCTCGAATCGATCATGATCCCCTTTAACATGTCGGTATTTCCTCCGGAGCATTACACGCTGGTCTCAACGGCAAAGCTGATCTCTGAGAATTTTATCTATGGACTGGTGACCCCTCGGGGGCGTGCGCTGGTCGAACAATATATTAATGAACGCAGAAAATAAAAGCACATGAAGTATTCATTGCTATCGATAACGGTTTTATTCTTTTTTGTAGCAGCCACAAGGGCGGCCGATCGTACCGATACCACGCGTCTCAGCACTCATTCCTTTTCGGCACAAGATGCGGTCAACTATGCCATGGCCAATAACGTGCAGGTAAAGAATTCACTGCTGGCCATTCAACTGCAGCAAGAGACCAATCGGCAGATCACGGCCAGTGCCTATCCGCATCTCAATGCAAGTATCAGCAATACGATCAACCCCAATGTGGCTACCCAGGTGATACCGAATTTTATTTCACCTGCCACCTATCAGGTGCTCATCGACAAGGGAGTAAGAGACGGCAATGGCAATGCTATTACCATGCCGAACGACTTTGGGTTCGTAGCGGCGCAGTTCGGTACTCGTTATAGTGCCAATGCGGCAGTATCACTGTCGCAGCTGCTTTTTGACGGTCAGGTATTTGTGGGGTTGCAGGCCCGCGACGCTTCGATCGCCTTTGCAACAAAAGGAGCCGAGCTGACCAGCGAGATCATCAAGGCCAATGTGCTTAAGATCTATTATCAATTGCTGGCAGGAAGCACTCAACTGGAACTGCTCGACTCTACGATCGCTTTTGTAAGCAAGAACCTCGCTGATACCCGGGTGCTCTACGAAAACGGTTTTAGAGAGAAACTGGATATCGATCGGGTAAGCGTGCAGCTGGCCAATTTACAGACCGAGCGAAATAAAGTGATGAATCTTTTGTCGAACGGGTACTACGGATTAAAAGTATTGATGGGGATGCCGGTAGAGGAGCAACTCGTGCTGACCGATACGCTAACGCCTGCACAGGTAAAAGAGGGTATGCTGGCTACTGCCGATTACAAATACGAAGACCGAAAGGAGTTTCAGTACGCGCAGATCGGTAAGCAACTCAGTGAGTACAATATTAAACGTTACCAGCTAAGTCAGATTCCTACCATTGCGCTCAATGGTGTCTATGCTAAGAACGCACAGCGCAACACTTGGAACTTTCTAACAGCCAATCGCCCTTGGTTTACCATATCGAATATCAATATCAATATGACCGTTCCGCTCTTTAACGGGTTTGTAACCAAATCACGTATTAGTCAGACCCGAATCGAATTGCAGCGAGCCCTCAATGAGATTGAAGGACTCAAGCGTACCATCGATAACGAAGCGGCCAGTGCCCGTAACAATTTTCAATCGGCCATTGCCCGGCTCGATGTGCAGCAGCAAAATCTGGAGCTGGCAGAGAAGGTGTACGGACAGGTCAAAAAGAAGTACGAACTGGGGATGGGCTCACAGACCGAGATCAACATCGCGCAAAACGATTGGAAGGCGGCACAAACCAATTATGTAACGGCGCTTTCCGATGCCATGATGGCGCGTATCGACTGGCTCAAGGCGACCGGAAAATTGTAATAGCCCTTTTAATACCATCGATCATATGCATCCAATAAAAAAATTAAATCAAAACACTCGTATCAAAATACCGTCTATGAAAAAGTATTCTTTTTATTTGATCCTCATGGTAACGTCTGCCGTCATCCTTATCGCTTGTGGCGGCAGTAAAGAGAAGACCAACGATGTGCAGCAGCTTCGGTCCGAGATCGAAAAAGTAAAAAAAGAGAAAGCCGCCCTTGAAAGTACTTTGCGCGATCTCGAAGTACGTCTGGCCAAGGCCGATCCTTTGGGTACCCAGACGGCACTACTGGTATCGCTCGATACGGTCCGTACCAAGTCCTTTACCCACTATATCGATCTGCAAGGTCATGTCGATGCAGAAGGGATGGCTTATGTGTCTCCATCGGGAATGGGCGGTGTGGTCAAGTCCGTGTTGATCAAAACTGGTCAGCGGGTAGCCAAGGGGCAAACCTTACTGGTACTCGACGATGCTATAGCCCGTCAATCACTAACAGCCGCACAGCAGCAAGTAAATATTTTGTCGGCCCGTCTGGCGCAGGCTACTACCATTTATGAACGTTATCAAAATCTCTGGAAACAAAATATCGGAGCCGAGATCAGTGTTATCAATGCCAAGGCCGATGTGGATGCCCTTTCGGCACAACTAAAAGCGGCACAGGCGCAAGTAGGCATGGCACAAGAGCAAGTAAATATGACCCGTGTAAAAGCCGAGATCAGTGGCGTTATTGATGAGCTTAATGTTAAAGTAGGAGAGATGTTTACCCCGCAGGCAGCTGCTACTCCCGGTATGGGAATTCGCATCGTTAACAGTAGTCAGCTAAAAGTCATCACGGCTGTTCCGGAAAATTATGTCTCGCTCGTCAAGCAAGGCAGCCGGGCCGAGATCCAGATTGCCGAATCGGGTCAGCCTTCTTTTATGACGACTCTCTCGGTGGTTGGCGTCGCCATCAATGCCAATACCCGATCGTTCAACACCGAAGCATCGCTACCATCTCATCCTATGTATAAACCCAACCAGAATGCCAAGGTCCGCATTATCGATTATCAAAATAACAATGCCTTGACTGTTCCCCTCAATGCCGTACAGCAAGACGAAAATGGCAGCTATGTATACTTGGCGGTCGCTCAAGACAAACAGCTCTTGGCTCAAAAGCAACCGGTGGTAACCGGAGCGGCTTACGCCGGTGTCATTGAAATAAAGTCCGGACTTAAGTCGGGCGATCTGCTCATTACCCGCGGGTTTCAGGATGCTTATCAGGGCCAACCCGTTAAGCCGGTTCAATAAAAAGAAAAGCCAGCACTCCTGAAAAAAACATCGACTACGCACCGCTACGATAAAATCTCAGCCATGAAACTGACAGAAGGTATTGCAAAGAAATTTAAGGAATTCGGCCCCACCAGTTGGTCGATCGATAACCGCACGGCGGTCTACATTATTGCCATGCTTATTTCGCTGTTCGGGTATTTTCGTTTTATCAACTTGCCCAAGGAACAGTTTCCGGATGTGGTGGTACCCACGATCTCCATTACTACCGTATACGTGGGTAATTCGCCAAAAGACATCGAGAACTTGGTCACTCGTCCTATCGAAAAACAATTAAAAGGGATCAGCGGGGCCAAGGTCAATAAGATCACCAGTACGTCGCAGACTGATTACGCCCTGATCGTGGTCGAGTTCGATACCGATGTAAAGACCGATATCGCCAAGCAAAAGGTCAAGGATGCGGTCGATAAGGCCAAGCCCAATTTACCGAGCGATCTGACCAGCGCCCCTGATGTTCAAGAATTTTCGCTCAGCGAGATCCCCATCATGTTCGTCAATATAAGTGGCGATTTCGATGGCATGAAATTAAAGAAGTATGCCGATAAGATCCAAGATCGCGTAGAGGAGTTGCCGAGCGTGACCAGGGTAGAGATCGTGGGTGCTCCTGAGCGAGAGATACAGGTCAATGTCGATCCGTATCGGATGACGGCGGCCAAGATAAGTTTTATGGATATCGAAAACGCTATTGTGCGTGAGAACATGGACATTACCGGTGGGCAGGTCGAAGTGGGCAATATGAAGCGTACCCTTCGGGTAAAAGGACAGTTCAAGCAAGCGGCCGATATGCAAAATATCGTAGTGCGCAGCAGTGCCCGGGGGGCGTCGGTCTATTTACGCGACGTAGCACAGGTCATCGATACCATCAAAGAGAAAGAGAGCTATGCAAGGCTCAATGGAAAAAATGTGGTAACGCTCAATATCGTCAAGCGTGCCGGAGAGAATCTGATCAGCACTGCTGATGGGGTTAAAGAAGTAATCGCTTCGCTGCAAGAAAAAAATGAATTACCGCAAGATCTCAAGGTGGTCTTTACCGGCGACCAGAGCAAGGGTACCCGTACTTCTTTCAACGAACTGATCAATACGATCATTATCGGATTCGTCTTGGTATTGCTGATCCTGATGTTCTTTATGGGGGTTACCAATGCCTTCTTTGTGGCGCTCAGTGTTCCATTGAGTGTCTTTGTGGCCTTTTTATTTTTGCCACTCGCCAATGCCATCGTGGGAGGTACGGTAACGCTCAACTTTATCGTACTCTTTGCCTTGCTGTTCGGTTTAGGTATCATCGTAGACGATGCCATTGTGGTCATAGAAAATACGCACCGTATTTTTCAAAATGGTAAAGTGCCCATCATACGCAGTGCCAAAGAGGCCGCTGGCGAAGTATTTATTCCGGTGCTGGCAGGTACGGCCACTACGCTGGCTCCTTTCTTCCCGCTATTGTTCTGGAAGGGTATCATTGGTAAGTTTATGATCTATCTGCCCACTATGCTGATCCTTACCCTGGCAGCTTCGCTGGTGGTGGCCTTTATATTTAATCCGGTCTTTGCCGTCAGTTTTATGAAACCCGAGGAGCCCATCGAAGCGCATCGCTCCAAAGCGGTCTTTCGCAACAGATGGTGGTGGGTCTCTTTGATCGGCGGAGCCTTGTTGCACCTGGTGGGATTTCATGGAGTAGCCAACTTCTTGCTCCTGATGGCGGCGTTGATGCTTTTTTATTCCTATGCTCTCAAGCAATGGATCCATCATTTTCAGCACCGTACCTTGCCAAGTCTGATGGCTCGCTACGAGCGGCTGCTTCGATGGTTGCTGGTCGGTAAACGCCCGGCTAAGATGTTCGCTTCTTTGTTCGGGCTGTTCGCGATCTCTCTGTTTTTGCTGGTACTTCGCGGCAATAAGATGACCTTCTTTCCTGCTGGCGATCCTAATTTTGTCTATGTCTATGCCAAGCTTCCCGTCGGAACCGATGTAGAGTATACGGACAGCGTTACCAGGGTACTCGAAAAAAGGGTAATGACGGTGCTGCGCGATCAACCACCCGGTCAAGAGGGCTCAATCGTAGAAAGTGTGATCAGTAATGTGGCGGTCAGTGCCAATAATCCACGCGACAATAACCGCAGCGTACAACCACACCTGGGTCGTATACAGGTTTCTTTCGTGGAATTCGAAAAGCGCCATGGACAATCATCGGCGCCCTACCTGACCGCTATTCGCCAAGTGGTTCAAGGTATACCCGGAGTCAGCGTAGAGGTCGATCAAGAGACCAATGGTCCGCCCACTGATCCTCCGGTCAACATAGAGATTGTAGGCGATGATTTCGATGAGCTGTCACAGGTATCGACTCGGTTGCTTCAGTACCTCGACCAACATAAAGTAGAGGGCATCTCCAGTCTTAAGGCCGATGTGGACCTCAACAATCCAGAGATCACCATTGCGGTCGATCGCGCCAGAAGTACCATGGAGGGGATCAGCACCGCACAGATCGGTATGGCGCTGCGCACTGCGCAATTCGGAAAAGAGATCAGCAAGGTCAAAGATGGCGAAGATGAATATAAGATTCAATTGCGCTACGGGCCCCAATATCGTGGTAATGTAGAGGACCTGCTTAATATGCGGGTGGTGTTTATGGATATGAACACGATGCAGATCAAATCGGTACCGCTCGGTGCTGTAGCCACTCTCTCGTATACGAATACTGCCGGAGGGATCAAGCGCAAAAATGTACGTCGTACCATTCAGTTGCAAAGCAGTGTTACCGACCCTACACAAGTAACGCGCATCAATGCGGAGCTCGCCGATAAGATCGTCGACTTCAGACAAAAAAATGCCCTTCCGGAAAATGTCGTTATTCGTCAAAGCGGGCAAAGTGAACAAGAAAAAGAAACACAGGCTTTCTTGGGAACGGCCTTGCTGATGGCCATTGGCATCATCTTTTTAATACTGGTGTTGCAGTTCAACAGCATGAGCAAGCCTTTTATTGTTATTACCGAAATCTTCTTCTCGGTAATCGGGGTCTTTTTAGGCTATGCACTCAGCGGTATCACGTTGGCCTCTATTATGGTGGGCGTGGGCATCGTGGGGCTGGCCGGTATCGTTATCAAGAACGGAATTTTGCTGATCGAATTTACCGACGAGCTGCGTACCCGGGGGTATCGTACCCGCGAAGCAGCCATACAGGCCGGAAAGATCAGGATCATTCCCGTGCTACTGACCGCTGTGGCCACTATCTTAGGATTGTTACCGTTGGCCGTGGGCTTCAATATTGATTTTGCCGGCTTGTTCCAACAGGGGCGCCCTAATATCTTCTTTGGCGGCGACAGCGTGGTCTTCTGGGGTCCGCTCAGCTGGACCATTATCTTCGGACTCATTTTCTCGTTCTTTTTGACGCTGTTGCTGGTGCCCGGCATGTACCTGATCGCCGAACGGCTGCGTCGTCCGATGGAAAAATTCTATGGTACCCGCTATATTGCCTTGCTGGGTTTTACCGGCCCGTTCTTTTTTATTTTTGTGGGGTTGATGCTTTTGGTCCGAAAATGGCAGGGGCGTTCGGTGTGGATGGGACAGTTGAAGCAAAAGAATGCTTAAATTCGTTTTGAATCTACCGCTAATCAATAAATGACCCGAAAGCAAGAGACCTTACAGGATGTGGTGATCAAATTCGCCGGAGACAGCGGCGATGGCATGCAGCTGACCGGCAGTCAGTTTACCACCAATACCGCACTGCTTGGAATAGACCTGGCTACTTTTCCTGATTTTCCGGCCGAGATCAGAGCGCCACAGGGAACCTTGCCGGGAGTAAGCGGATTTCAGCTGCGGTTCTCTTCCGACCGCGTCTTTACCCCCGGCGATGTCTGTGATGTGCTCGTGGCCATGAATGCTGCGGCGCTAAAAGTAAATCTCAAAGCGCTCAAGAAAGGTGGCAAGATTATTGCCAATACCGATGGCTTCGATGCCAAGAACCTGCGACTGGCCAACTATCCCGATGGTGTTAATCCGCTCGAAGACGGTTCTCTTACCAATTACGAGTTGATTCGCATGGATGTGACCAAGATGACCCGAGAGTCATTAAAGGATGCAGCCCTTGGTATGAAAGAAAAAGACCGGGCTAAGAATATGTTCGTATTGGGCTTTTTGTATTGGATGTACGGGCGCGATATGACCAATACCATCCAGTTCTTAAAAGATAAATTTTCTAAAAAACCCGATATCCTCGACAGTAACATCAAGGTATTACAGGCCGGTTATAATTATGGAGATACCACCGAGACCTTTCACACCACCTATACGGTCGAGCGTGCCCGCATGGAACCCGGATCATATCGTTCCATTATGGGTAATCAATCGTTGTCGTTGGGGCTTATCGCTGCTTCGCAGCAAAGCGGTCTTCCGCTATTTTTGGGTTCTTATCCAATCACACCCGCCTCTGACATCTTACATGACCTTTCCAAATACAAAAACTTTGGTGTTAGAACCTTTCAGGCCGAAGATGAGATCGCAGCGATCACCTCTGCTATTGGGGCCTCTTATGGCGGATCGCTGGGCGTGACTACTTCGAGTGGTCCAGGTATTGCCTTAAAAGGCGAAGCGATGGGATTGGCCGTCATGCTCGAGATTCCCTTACTCGTTATCAATATTCAAAGAGGGGGCCCTTCGACGGGCTTGCCTACCAAGACCGAGCAAAGCGATCTTTTGCAGGCCTATTATGGTCGTAACGGTGAATGTCCTATGCCGGTCATCGCCGCTTCTACTCCGGCCGATTGTTTTAGTGCGGTCTACGAAGCCGTGCGCATAGCCGTACAACACATGACCCCGGTTATGTTCTTGAGTGATGGCTATATTGCCAATGGGGCCGAACCCTGGCGTTATCCGCAAACCAAGGACCTGCCCGCCATCAAGGTGCAATTCAAAACGCAACTGGCCGAAGGAGAAGAGAAGTATTTACCTTATCAACGCGACGAAAAGTTAGCAAGACCCTGGGCCTTGCCCGGAACGGCTGGTCTCGAGCATCGCATTGGCGGACTCGAAAAGCAAAACATAACTGGTAACGTAAACTACGAACCCGAGAACCACCAGCTCATGGTTAACATTCGGCAAGAGAAAGTAGATCGTATTGCCGATCATATACCCGAGCAACAACTCGATAGCGGTCCCGCATCGGGTAAGATCTTGGTACTCGGGTGGGGTTCTACCTATGGGGCCATCAAATCGGCCGTATCGGTCTTGCAGCAGCAAGGACATGCCGTTAGTCATGCGCACCTTCGTTACGTTCGGCCTTTTCCTAAGAACCTAGGAGCTATCTTAAGCAACTTTGAGCAAGTGCTGATCCCTGAGATCAACAGCGGACAACTTATCAAGATCATCCGTGACGTTTACCTGGTCGATGCAAAGGGATACAATAAAGTGATGGGAGTACCCATTACCAAGACCGAACTCGTGGCGCATTTGCAAGGCATGCTCTAAGCGGCGTTGCGCACACCGCTAGACTTCTCATCGATCTCGGTTAGCTGCGTTTCTGCCCTGCTAATTTTTTTTTGCGGCTGCCCGCTGCTGTTTTACGTAATAGCGACAAATAGATTTTAATCCACAACCTTCACAGTGGGGGCTTCGGGCCATACAGGTATAGCGACCATGTAAGATTAGCCAATGATGCGCCTTGTGAACCAGGGCTGCAGGAAAATAACGTATCAGCCATTTTTCTACTGCTAATGGCGTGGTGGCGGTAGCAGGTACTAGTCCCAACCGATGGCTGACCCTAAAGACGTGCGTATCTACCGCCATATTGGGTTGTTGATCGATGACCGAAGTAATAACGTTGGCGGTCTTTCTTCCCACACCGGGCAATTGTACCAATTGCTCCACGCTCATCGGAATGACCCCCTTAAAATCATCGATCACCTTATTGGCCATCGATACCAGGTGCTTGGCCTTATTGTTGGGATAAGAGATACTTTTTATTAGCGTAAAAACTTCTTCGGCAGTGGCCTTTGCCAGCGATGTAAGAGTAGGGTAGGCGGCAAAAAGAGCCGGTGTCGTTTGGTTGACCCGTTTATCGGTACACTGGGCCGATAAGATCACTGCGACCAGTAGCTGGTAGGGATTCTCGTAGAGTAATTCCGTTTCGGCAGCGGGGGCATGGGCCAGAAAGTAATCGGTTACCTCCCGGTATTTTTCGGCACGGGTCATGGGTGCAAGATACTATGCAGGGGCAAGACCAAAAATCTCTACTAAGGTTGAAATTCTCTTTTTGCAGCAGCGTCGAGAGAAGTACTGCATAGCGCAAGATCAGGAACGAACCGACTCGGTCAGCTTTTCGGCGGCCTTATGCATGATGTTCAAGATCGCTTCGGTGCGGGGAGTCTCTGTAAGACGGTTCAGGCGGTCTTTGGCGGTTTTGAGGACGGCCAATTTTTCACGCAGGGTCCAGTCTTTTTCGAGCTGGCCCTCTACCTGCAGCCGGGTGGCCGCATCCATGTCGTTGTAGAGGTAAAGTAAGAGGTCTTCGGGGGTAAAATTGCTCATGGAAGCGAATTTAAAAGCAGCTTTTGGGGGGGGCAGCTACTTTCTAAAACGCAAAAGGGGCTTCGTTATTGTACCGGGTAAAAAAAATCAGCGACTGCCTGCGGCGGGTTTGGGAGCGATAAGAAAAAGGTCCTCGTTATCCCTTTTCATCAGATACTTTTCGCGGGCATATTTTTCGATGGTGGCAGGGTCGTTCTTTAACTGTTCAAGCTCCTTTTTCTCGGCTTCGATCTGGGTCGAATAATGCGCCTTAGTTTGCTGCAATTCACGTAGTTCGCGTTTACGATCGAGCTGGGTAAACAGGTCGTTCTTGTCCAGAAAAACGATCACTGCCAAAAAGGCGACCGTACTTATCACATACTTGCTTTTGACCCAGGCGGGGATGGTATTTAAAACCTGTTGCATGCTGTACGTAAAGGTAATGAGCGGCTCAATTGCCCCGAACTATTTTTTTCCGAATTTGATCTTGCCCTTCGGATACAAGGCCGAACTGCCCAGTTGCTCCTCGATCCTGATCAGTTGATTGTACTTGGCCATCCGATCGGTGCGCGAGGCACTGCCCGTTTTGATCTGCCCGCAATTAAGGGCGACGGCCAAATCGGCGATGGTACTGTCTTCGGTCTCTCCGCTGCGGTGGCTCATGATGGTATTATATCCGTTGTGTTGGGCCAGCGTTACGGCGTTGATGGTCTCGGTAAGCGTTCCGATCTGGTTTACTTTTACCAGCAGTGCATTACCGATGTGCTTATCGATTCCCTGTTGCAGACGGGTTACATTGGTCACAAAAAGATCATCGCCTACCAGCTGACAGCGCTCTCCCACGGCTTGGGTCAGCATCTTCCATCCGTTCCAATCATCTTCGGCCATGCCGTCTTCGATGCTGCAGATGGGATACTGCTTAATCCATCCCTCCCAGTACTTGACCAGCTGCTCACTGCTCATCTCTTTGCCACTGCTCTTGTGAAAGACATATTTTTTCTTCTTGCTGTTCCAAAGCTCGCTATTGGCCGCATCCATGGCGATCTTGATCTGCGATCCGGCCTTGTAGCCCGCTGCATCGATGGCGGTCAGTACCATTTCGATGGCCTCTTCGTTGCTTTGAATGTTGGGAGCGAATCCACCTTCGTCTCCCACATTGGTGCTATACCCTTTTTTCTTGAGTACATTCTTTAGGGTATGAAAGATCTCTACTCCCCAGCGAAGGCCTTCGCTAAAATCGGGGGCTCCCACCGGCATCACCATAAATTCCTGAAAATCGATCTTGTTATCGGCATGTGCCCCTCCGTTTAGGATGTTCATCATGGGCATGGGCAGTACTTTCGCATTGGTTCCTCCTATGTAGCGAAATAGCGGAAGGGCCGCTTCTTCGGCAGCTGCCTTGGCGGCCGCCATACTTACGGCGAGCATGGCATTGGCCCCCAGCTTCGATTTATTGGCGGTACCATCCAGTTGCATCAAGATCTCATCAATACCGGTTTGATCGGCCACATCATAGCCCAGTAAAACAGGAGCGATCCTTTTATTGACATTATCGACCGCATGCAAGACTCCTTTGCCCATGTACTTTTTCTTATCGCCGTCCCGCAATTCAACGGCCTCATGCATCCCGGTGCTGGCCCCGCTGGGAACGGCGGCCCGGCCAACGGCACCCTCTTCGGTAATGAGATCTACCTCTACAGTAGGGTTTCCTCTTGAATCTAATATCTGACGGGCAAAAACTTCGGCAATGTAACTCATGGTAAGGTATAAGTTTTAGTGTAAGAGATCAGAGGGAGGTCAGGTAGCGAAAAATTTCTTCCAGACTCATGCCCTCGCTCGGCAAAGATACTTTTTTGTGTAGTTCGCTCAGCAAACTGTCGGCTACTATCTTGCCCTTATGAATAATGATGACCCGATCGCAAATAGCCTCGGCCTCTTGCAAAATATGGGTCGAAAAAAGCACGGTTTTGTTGGCTCCGCTCGATCTGATCAATTCGCGAATCTCTACCAGTTGATTAGGGTCAAGGCCCGAGGTAGGCTCATCCAGCATCAGCACTTCGGGGTCATGTAATAGGGCAGCGGCCAGCCCCACTCGTTGTTTGTATCCCTTAGAAAGTTCAGCGATACGTTTATGTGATTCAGGTCGAAGCCCGGTTTGTGAAATTACTTTTTCGACCGCGGCTTTGGCATCGGATACTGCTTGCAGTGCAGCAATAAACAGCAGGTATTCGCGCACGAACATGTCATAATAAAGCGCATTGAGTTCGGTCAGGTAGCCGATCTTCTTGCGTGCTTCGATCGGATGTTGCGCTACGGCTATGCCACCGATGTAGGCCGAACCGCTGTCGGGAGAAAGATAGCCCGCCAGCATCTTCATGGTCGTGGATTTTCCGGCCCCGTTGGGTCCCAGAAATCCTACGATCTCTCCCCGCTGAATGGTGAATGATATCGAATCTACGGCCCGCTGCGTTCCGTATTGCTTGACCAGTTGGTGAACCTCAATAGACATACCGCTAAGGTAACGAACAGAAACGCATTCTATTATTCAATGCGGCCAGCGGCCCAGCTAAGCTGATACCCGGCGAGTGCCAGCTTGGCCTTTAACTCCTGTAACTTTTGTAAGGCTTCCAGTCGTTTATTCTCGCGGGCATTGACCAAAAACAGCGAACTCTCTCCGATACTGAAACGCGTTTCTTCTCCACGTTGCAGTAAAAAGTAGTTCGCATAAGCCTTGGTCTGCAGGGCCACCTGTGTGCGAAGATTGACCAGTTCGTTAAAGGAGGCCTTGACCTTATTCTCGATTTCTATGGTCTTGAGGTCTTGTTCTAACCGTACCGAGTTGATGGTGAGTTTGGTGTTTCGGTAGTTACCACGTTCGGCCGAAAGACGGATCGGTATACTCATCTTTAGACCGTATTGAAAGTTATTATCAAAAAGGGGAGCCTTGATGATATTGGCAAAACGATTGCCCTCTTGTAAGAAATTGTATTGCAGATCGGCTTGTGGCAATAGTTGCTGAAGGCGATAACGCTTTTCGATCGACAACGTTTGCAACTTGAAGTTATAGAGTAAGAGTTCAGGGTGATTTTTTCTGGCCATTACCAGCAGACTATCCAGTACGGGTATAGGCTGATTTTCGAGGGTTTGCTCGCCACCCGGAATCAGTGGGGCGATCTCGTCGGGAAGCAAATACGGATTTTCTTCGGGAGTCCACAGAAAAACGGAAAGTTCCAGTTGGCTGTTACGCAGTTCCAGTTTTGCCGCTTGTTGTTGTACCTGCAGTTGTTGCAATTGAGCCAGTGCCTCGGTCGTATCGAGGGCCGGACGATCGCCCAGGCGAAAAGCGGACCGCACAAAGGCCAATCGAATTTCGTTGACGCCGACGGCCTCGTTAAACACCAATAAGATCTGGTAGCTCTTGTACCAGCTCCAATAGGCTTTTTGGGCGTCCAGCAATAGGTCATTCAGCATGCGTCTTTGTTCTGCATAAGAGGCCTCACGCATTACTTTGGCCATTTGCAATACGGCCCTGCGTTTATCCATCAACAAGTCTCGCCCCAACGGAACACTGATGCCTACATAGTTACTCGTTCCTGCCGTTTCGCTGGTATTGACGCGATTTCCATTGAGCGTCTCAACACCGGCCTTTACTTCAACACCGAACCAGGTAGGAATGGTAAGCTCCGGATTGTTGTAGTCATAGTAAGCCGTACCATCAAAGGTCTTTTGTGCTAATCGTTGTGAGATAACTGGATCAAAACCCCCTCTGGCCGCCAATAACTTTGCGGCTGCCTGCTGCACTTGTATACCTGCCTGTTTCGCTACTGGGTGAAACTGTCTTACCAGTTGCATCACTTCATCGGCCGATAAGGTCTTTTCAGAACGACCCTTAACCACCTGCGAAGACAAGTCTCCTTTCGGGGCTCTAGATTGCTGAGCGAACAAAGGCAGTGCCGTGCAAAGCAGTCCCCAGTAAACAATAAGTAAGCGTATAGATCGATGCGGCGAAAGCGTCATGGGGTGGTCGGTTTGGTGGCTTTTTCGTTGCTCTGTTGCTGTGGCTTATAGTAATCGGCCGGAAAACCGTTGATGTTTCGCCAGAGTTCATACCAGATGGGTACATCTTTGAGTAGGGCGATGCCTTGTGCACCGGCACCCACTTGCAACTGGTCGGGCCAGGGTTTGTCGTTGGGATCTTCTTTGATCAGCACTCTGAACTTTCCGGTCTGGCTGGTATTTCTTTCTACGGCAACAACGATTCCTCCGAAAGTACCATAAGAGGCATTGGGCCATCCGCTAAATACGATCGCCGGAAAGCCATCAAAGAGAAAACGTACTTTTTGTCCGGGCGAAATTAGCGGAATATCAAGGGGGCGCACGAACATCTCTACGGCGTATACGAATTTTTCCGGAACGATCTCTACGATCATTTCTCCCTCTTTAACGTATTCGCCAATACCTGCTTTGCGTGCACTGATCACTTGTCCGCTTTGAGGGGCCAGTATATAATACATGCCATTCCGGATGCTGTAGCTGGCGTATAGGTTACGCAATTTGGCTACATCAACTTGTCCGCCGGCTACTTCGGTCAATGATTGAAAGCGGTCACCTTCTGCCTTGGCCACTTTTTCTCTGTTCTCTTGCAGCTGCGCATTCATTTCGATGGTGGTAATGGTCAACTCTTGCCGGGTGTTGGCCAGCCGATTATCGGCAGCGATCTTTTTGGCCAGGGCCGATTGATAGGTCTGGTTGCGTTGTTCTACTTGTGTGAGGGATACCAGTCCGCTGTCAAAGAGGGCGCGCTGACGATCGAATTGCAGCTTACCGATGTTGAGGTCGTTTTGGGCCGCAATGGTCTCCGCGCTGTCGGCCTGCACCTTTAATTGCAACTGTACGATCTTGTTACGAAGCTGCTCCAATTTTAAGGTCAGTCCGCTATTGAGGGCAGCGATCTGTTTTTCGGCGGCTTGGGCTTTGTTCTGATAAAAATCGATGGACTGTTCCTTCCCTTTGACCTGCTCCATGGTTCTGTTAAGTAGTTGCGGATCGAGGTAGTCCACTTTTACCTCTGAAAGTTGAACCAACGTATCACCTGCTTTTACTACATCGCCTTCTTTAACATGCCATTTGATGACCTGTCCTCCGATGATCGTATTAACTTGTTGCGGGCGCTGATCTTGATACAAAGTAGTGACCAACCCCCGGCTGCGAATGTTCTGCGTCCAGGGCAAGAAAAGGATAATGATTAGACCCAACAAAATACCGTAGAACCAATAGCGCACGCGGCTCTCGCGGTCGTAGCGGTAGATCTTTTTGTGTGCTGTATAGTTTTCGTTGTTCATGGAGTAGCTTCTTATTTAGTTTTGGTAAGACTTCCATCTCCAGCCATATAAAAGGTCTGGTCGCAGGTGGCAGCAAATTCATCATCGTTACTTACAACGATGGTCGTAACGTTCTTGAGTGTTGCTAACAGCTGTATAATTTGTGCTCTGTTGCTGTCTTCCATTCCACTCCAGGGTTCTTCGAGCAACAGTAATCGGGGCGATCCCGCCACCGCTCTCACCAGCATAATGTTATGGATAATCTGCTCGGGTAAACGCTGCCCCATCGGGTCCAGTACCGTATCAAATCCAAGCGGTAAGCTGGCAAAGTAGGAGCTCAATCCCAGTTTATCGAGTAGTTCTACCACGCGCTTGATGTCGATTCCTTCTCTGCCCATCGTTATGTTTTCCCAAAGTGTACCTGCGAATATGTCGTCTTGATGTAGTACTATCCCAATGTTCGAACGAAGCGAGGTCAGCTCATAGTTGCGAAGGGGAATATCATCTATCTTCAAGATTCCCTCAAAATCAGAAAAAGCTCCATCGAGCAAACGTAACAAGGTTGATTTACCCGTTCCGCCCTTACCCATAACGCAAACATGCTGACCGGGCATTACGGTAAATTCGATCTTGTCAAAAATAGGGGGACGATCGGGGTAACTAAAGGTCAGCTCGCGAGCTTCGATCTTGACACCTTGCGAAGTACTCGTTAGCGGAATTTGCCCAAACTGCTCTACCGGTTTGTCGGTTAACTTACCCAGTTTATCGACGGCGGTCAGCGTATCATAGACGCTATCGAGATTGATGATGAGTTTTTCTACCGAATTCAAAATGGTCAGAATAACAATTTCGGCAGCAATGAACTGACCGATATTCAGTTGCTGGTTGACGAGTAATATCGATCCAAAGATCAACATAGCCGCTGTAATGGTGGTTTTAAAAGCCACCAGCGTACGGTATTGCAATAATAATATCTTAAAGTGTTCGTTACGGGCATCCAGGTACTCTACCGTGGCCTCATCGGTTTTTTTAAGGTGCAGCCCATTGAGTGTAGCAATCTTGATCGTCTTTATTACCCTGGCCATCTCTTCGAGCCAGGCTGCTACTTTGTATTTGTTGGTGCTCTCGCGAAGACTGCTTTCGAGTCCTTTGCTTCCGGTAAAATATAGAATGGCCCAGAGCAGCGATAAGACCACGATCGAGAATACGATAAAGGTGGGGTGATAAAATGAAAGGAGCAGCAGTCCAAAAAAGATCTGAATCGTTGCGGTCGGAATTTCCAGTAGTATCTTGGACAAGCTTTTTTGCAAGGTGGCCGTATCAAAGAAACGGTTGATTAGCTCAGGTAAATAAACCCCGTCGTTCTTTTTAAGATCGAGTCGAGGGATGGTATCGGTGTAAGCAAAGGCATAGCGTACGAAAATGCGTTGCTGGATCTTTTCGATGATCTTCATTTGATTCACTTGCATCAGGCCCGAGATTAACACCGCCAGCACCACTAAAAAGATCAGCACATAGATCGATGCTCTAAACGAGGCACCCAGTACGAAACCCACAATAGATTGTACCCCCAGGGGTACCGTCAGTAAGATCAATCCATTGAGGATGGCGTAGAAGTAGATCGCAGAGATCTCTCCCTTTTCTAATTTGACCAGGTCTAAAATTCTTGTAATCGGACTTTTTACTTTTCCCATTTTGCTTTGGTTGATGATAAGTTGAAACGATCAAGCCCGGTGTTCATGGCACACCACGGACTTTAACAAACGAACATCAGCAAACGTTGGGAGGAGGGGCTACATATTCCAGATAAGGGGAGGGCGGAAGCGAACAGCGTCGACCATCGCCAGGCAGCTGCGACGTGTTGTCGGCGATCGCCATCATTGAGGTCAAATAAAGGCCGCTGTAATCTTGTTTTTGTACTTTGATCTCGTTGAACTGCCCTGTATTGTTGCTTTTTTCTTCATCAACAATAAAGAGACTTACTTGATTTTGCTTCGTCAACGACATGGCCACCGGAAGCAGGATAGTTCCGGAAAAGGTCAACAGTAAAAAAAGGGCCACGATTTTCATATCGATTGCAAAG
This sequence comes from uncultured Chitinophaga sp., assembly GCA_964654705.1. Lineage (GTDB taxonomy): Bacteria > Bacteroidota > Bacteroidia > Chitinophagales > Chitinophagaceae > JJ008. Next base: position 11,712 of record CAZZLP010000001.1, on the reverse strand, counting down.
ATAACTCTGTCGCCAAGTACACAAAAAAACCCTAGTCACTTTATTGTCATATAAACCTGTTTTTTTGAAGATATTTCACTAAATTTAATTGTTATTTTATTGTTTTACAAGTAGTTAATAAAGGAGTATTCTATGTCGGCCTCCTCCATGCGCACCAGTAGGCAGCCGGTTCTTTCCCGGGTCTTTTTAGACTTTTTCCGTAGCGAAAAAGCCTCCGGGTTTATATTGATCGGGTGTACCCTGTTGTCGCTGATCATTGCCAATAGTGCAGGGGGTTCGGCCTATGCCCACCTATGGCATACGCATCTTGGCCCCCTGACCCTCGAGCAATGGATCAACGACGGACTCATGGCCGTCTTCTTTTTGCTGGTCGGGCTCGAGATCGAAAGGGAGATCTACATCGGGGAGCTCTCCAAATTCCGGCAGGCTTTTTTACCCATCATGGCGGCAGTGGGAGGCATGTTACTGCCCGCCCTGATCCACTTCCTCTTTAACAGGGGCACCCCCTATGCCGATGGTTTCGGCATACCCATGGCCACCGACATCGCCTTTGCACTCGGTATTTTATCGTTGGCGGGAAAGGCCGTGCCTCCGGCTCTCAAGGTATTTTTAGCAGCGCTGGCCATTATAGATGATCTGGGGGCCATTTTGGTGATCGCGCTTTTTTATACCGATCAACTTTCGATCGCCTACCTGCTGGCTGCCCTCGGCATCTTTGCCGTACTTTTTATGGCAGGGAAAAAAGGATTTTCGGTATTGCCCATATACCTGTTGGGAGGCGGGCTAATGTGGTATTGTATGTTTCGCTCGGGGGTGCATGCCACGATCAGCGGCGTGTTACTTGCCTTTGCCATCCCTTTTGGTACCGGTGGTGATCGCTCGATCTCGGCCCGCTTGCAACAGGCGCTTCATCCGCTGACCGCATTTTTTATTGTTCCGTTATTTGCACTCGCCAATACGGGTATAATACTCAGCGCCGATTTGCCCGTTACCCTGCTGTCGATCAATAGCCTTGGCATTATGAGTGGATTGGTCATTGGCAAACCATTGGGCATTTTACTTTTTTGTCGATTAGCCATTAGTGCCGGGTGGTCGCAGTTGCCTACGGATGTTTCGTGGAAGCATATTGCTGCGGTGGGTCTGCTGGCCGGGATCGGATTTACCATGTCGATCTTTATTACGCTGCTGGCTTTTACGGATACGCCAACCGTGGTCAGTACCAAGCTGGCCATATTGATTGCCTCTACTTGCGCCGCGCTACTGGGATTGCTGGCCTTTAAGCTAATTGGTGCTGGTAAAACATCTTTTGAGGGATAATCGATAGCCTGCACTGCCCCAATACCCGATCTGACTGACCGTTTACATTTTGTCGTTATTTTTATTGTACATCCATATCCCCGCCATGTCGTATCCGTATCAGATCAACACTCCAGCGCAGTATCACCAGAATTATGCTCGCAGCGTACAAGATCCCGAAGGTTTTTGGAGCGAGATCGCCGATCATTTTGTTTGGAAAAAAAAGTGGGATCGTGTGCTCGACTGGAATTTTACCGAGCCACGCGTCAACTGGTTTAGCGGAGCGCAACTCAACATCACCGAAAATTGTTTAGATCGGCATTTACCAGACAAGTCCGATCAGCCCGCTATAATTTGGGAGCCTAACGATCCACAGCAACCTTCGCGCACGCTCACTTATCGTCAATTGGCCCAAGAGGTTTCGTTAGTGGCTCAAGTGTTGCTCAATCGCGGGGTACGCAAGGGAGATCGTGTATGTATTTATATGGGAATGATACCCGAACTCGCTATTGCCGTACTCGCCTGTGCGCGCATCGGCGCCATTCACAGTGTGATCTTCGGAGGGTTCTCGGCGCAAAGTATCAGCGACCGTTTGCAAGATGCGGGTGCTACTTGTATCATCACCTGCGACGGCGCTTTTCGCGGTGCAAAGGATATTCCGCTCAAAGCGGTCATCGATGAGGCGCTCCATGCTCCTCATCAGGTAACTACTGTTTTAGTGTATGCCCGCACGCATACCCCCGTATCCATGTTAAAAGAACGTGACTATTGGTGGGACGAAGAAGTGCAGGCAGCCGCTGCTCAGTGTGCCTCCTATCCGCAACAACTATTGCCTGCTGCCGTGATGGAGGCAGAAGATCCGTTATTTATTTTGTACACATCGGGCAGTACCGGAAAACCCAAGGGAGTGGTGCATACGCAAGCAGGGTATATGATCTGGGCGCATTATACGTTTGTGAACGTGTTTCAATACCAGCCGGGGCAGATCCATTTTTGTACCGCCGATATTGGATGGATCACCGGGCACAGTTATATTTTATATGGCCCGCTGAGTGCCGGTGCTACCACACTGATGTTCGAGGGCATTCCCACTTGGCCCGATGCTGGTCGGTTTTGGAATATAGTCGACAAGTACAAGGTGAATATTTTATATACGGCCCCTACTGCCATTCGCAGTCTAATGAGTTTCGGTCTTGATCCGCTCAAAGGCAAAGACCTTTCTTCATTGCAGGTACTCGGTACGGTCGGGGAACCCATCAATGAAGAGGCGTGGCATTGGTATCACCAGCAAGTAGGTAAGGGCCGTTGCCCCGTAGTAGATACCTGGTGGCAAACCGAGACCGGCGGTTGTCTTATTTCCAATCTCGCAGGTGTAACGCCTGGTATTCCCGCTTGGGCTTCGTTACCGCTACCCGGTGTGCAACCCATCTTGGTCGATGAGAACGGAAAAGAATGTGTGGAGCCCGACGAAAAAGGCATCGTAAAAGGAAATCTTTGCATGCGCTTTCCGTGGCCGGGTATTTTGCGCACCACCTATGGCGATCACGAACGGTGTCGCACCAATTATTTTGCCACTTATCCCGGTCTTTATTTTACAGGGGATGGCGCGTTGCGTGATACTAACGGCAACTATCGCATAACCGGTCGCGTGGACGATGTATTGAATGTTAGCGGTCATCGACTGGGCACCGCCGAAGTGGAGAATGCCATCAATAGGCATGCGGGTGTAGTGGAAAGTGCCGTGGTCGGTTATCCGCACGAGATCAAAGGACAAGGCGTTTATGCCTATGTGATCGTCGAACAATTGCATGGCGATGAGACGCAGATGCGTCGTGATATTTTACAAACTGTTTCGCAGCAAATTGGTCCTATTGCCAAACCCGATAAGATTCAATTCGTAAGTGGACTGCCCAAGACCCGCAGCGGTAAGATCATGCGCCGCATCTTACGTAAGATCGCTGAAGGAGAACTTGCTCAACTCGGTGACACTTCTACCTTGCTGGATCCCGCCGTGGTCGAAGAGATCGCGAAGGGGAGAGTAAATTAGTTGGAATAATTCGTGTTATAACCGCTCTCCCCAACTCATGCGAGTTGATTTAGCAGGGCTCTTCTTTTTCTTTTTACGATCGCTATTATCCGTGCCGCCTAGTCTGAATCCAATGGAGTAGGGTTTCATATCAAGGGCCTTGTTCCACATGTTATTCATGACAAAGCTGCCATAGAGGGTAATGCCGCGCACGCCCATCTCTCCTACCCATGAAAATTTAAAGTGCTCCAAGTCAAAGTCACTGCGAACCTTCGTTATGTCGCCATTCAATTTTGTCTTATACCGGGCAGAATATAAAAAACCGGCACTGGCCCCTGCCGACAGGCGTAGTCCTTTATTGTTGGCAGGGTTGGTGTTAAAATGCAACATCATCGGGATAGTCAGGTAATCGGCCGCCAGTTTTACTTTTTTGGGAACGTTGTTAACGAGGAGTGAAATCCGGGTAGGATTTTTTTGAAGCAATACATTGCCCTGGTCAAAGTGATAATTGTTCAATTCAAAACCAATACCGTATTTTAAATTGAGTTTATGATTGACCAGATTGAGGCGTTGCATTACCAGCCAGATGTTGACATTACTCGCAAATCGGGTCTTTACTTTTAATTGATCTTGCCCTATGCCTGCTCCCACAAATCCTAATTGTTGCGCTTGTGCATAGTTACTGGCATCAGTGTACTGTGAGAAGCCCAGATCGATTATCATCCAGTCATTTTCGATGTTTTTGGGTTTCTTGGTTTCTGTACGATCCTTTAAAGGCCATTTGAAGTCTTTGTCTAGTTCAAGAAAACCGCCATTTCTGTCACTTAGTTTCTCTAGTCCCTTTTCGATCATCTCGCCCAGCGAATTATCATTGTTGATGGTGACTTCTACTTGTTTCTTCTCTCGCCCGTCTCCTTTGTCTACGCGGGTAATAATGGTCATCGTTCCTTTTTTAACGGTATCGATGGTCACCTGCATGCGACCTGTAGCGCCTAGCACCAGCGTATCGGATTTTACGATCAGAGTGTCCTTGCCGTATCTGATCAGGGTGTCTTTACTGTATTTTTTAATGATAATAACGGAGTCTCTTTTTTCTTGGCCCATCGCCGCAAAAAAAAGGCAAAGACTTAACAAAGAGGTAAGGAGCAGTTTATTCATTATTGTTCGGTTTGCTTGCAAAGCTATTGCCAAAGGGTTAAAAAAAATGTTAACAAGCGTTCTGTTCCAGGACTTTTACAGGAGCGGTAACAGCCCTTATCTTTGCGGCAAATTCTTGCCATGAACGAAAAGTTGGTACAACGCATAGCCCAAGAGATCGAAGAGATCAAGAGTGCCGGACTCTACAAGTCTGAACGTATCATCGAAAGCTCGCAAGAGGCCGAGATCGTAGTGGGGGGCAAGACGGTGCTTAATTTCTGTGCCAATAATTATTTGGGGCTATCCTCTCATCCAAAAGTGATCGAAGCGGCCCATCATGCCATTGACCAGCGTGGCTATGGTATGAGCAGTGTGCGGTTCATCTGTGGTACGCAAGATATCCATAAAGAACTTGAAAAGAAGTTATCCGCATTTCTGGGTACCGAAGACACGATCTTATATGCAGCGGCCTTCGATGCCAACGGAGGTCTTTTCGAACCGCTTTTTGGCGAGCAAGATGCGATCATCTCCGATGCGCTCAATCATGCTTCCATTATCGATGGTATTCGTTTGTGCAAGGCCCAGCGTTTACGGTACGAGCATAACAATATGCAAGACCTGGAGGCGAAATTAAAAGAAGCCGCCTCTTGCCGCAGCAGGGTCATTGTGACCGACGGATCGTTCAGTATGGATGGCACCATTGCTCAGTTAGATAAGATCGTCGCCTTGGCCGAGCAATACGATGCAGCCGTTATGATCGATGAATGTCACTCGTCGGGCTTTTTAGGGCGCACCGGTCGCGGCACGCACGAATATCGCGGAGTGATGGGTAAGATCGATATCATCACCGGCACGCTGGGTAAGGCGCTGGGCGGCGCTTCGGGAGGATTTACCAGCGGCCGCAAAGAGATCATCGATATGCTACGCCAAAAGTCACGTCCATATCTTTTTAGTAATACGTTGGCGCCTTCTATTGTGGGGGCTTCTATTGCCGTACTCGATATGCTCACAGAGACTACCGAGTTGCGAGACCGGCTCGAGTATAATACCAAGTATTTTCGTTCCGAAATGACCGAAGCCGGATTTGATATCAAGCCAGGTGATCATCCTATTGTTCCCATCATGCTCTACGATGCGGTACTGGCCCAGAAAATGGCAGCCCGCCTACTCGAAGAAGGCATCTATGTGATCGGCTTCTTTTTTCCGGTGGTCGCCAAGGGGCAGGCCCGTATTCGAGTACAGCTTAGTGCCGCTCACCGGCAGGAACATCTCGATAAGGCCATTGCTGCCTTTATAAAGGTCGGCAAGGAACTTGGGGTACTATCCTGAGTGCTTTTGTAAAAAGTGCGCAGTGGTAAGAGAAGCAATGCCATCAAAATGGCTCTGGTGTTACGGATTCTTTGCATAACTGCAAAGGATTAACTTTGCCGAAATCATTTTTTAGCATGAAGAGGCTATTTGGCGTACTCACCTTGTCTGTTCTGTTTTACTCTTGCTCGTTTAATAATGTCAACCAAGACGATCGACTCGAAACATACTTCTCAAAAAACAGTATGCAGGGTTGTTTTGCCTTGATGGATAACGGTACCACCGGTTTTACCGTATATAATCTGACCCGCTACCGCGATAGCGCCTACTTACCAGCCAGTACCTTTAAGATCGTCAACTCACTAATCGGGCTGCAAACCGGAAAGATTAGTAGTGACTCTATGGTCATTCCTTGGGATGGCGTGGTGCGTTCTTATCTGGAGTGGAACCAAGATCTGAGTATGTACAGTGCGTTTCGGGTATCTTCTGTTCCTTACTTTCAAGAAGTGGCTCGCCGTATTGGCAAAGACACTATGCAGTTTTGGCTGGACTCACTCGGTTATGGTGCTATGACTGACACCGATACGGTCACCATCAGAACTGCGGTCGATACCTTTTGGCTCGACAATTCCATTCGACTTACACCCGATGCACAATTGGGATTGGTCAAACGACTTTATTTCGATCAGCTTCCTTTTTTTAAGACCTATCAAGAGATGGTCAAGCGTGCCATGCTAATGGAAAGTACCTCCCTGTACCGATTGGCTTATAAGACCGGTACGGGTATAGCCCCTAATGGAAAAGCCATCAGTTGGGTCGTGGGCTGGGTAGAAGAAAACAATCACCCTTATTTCTTTGTTTTAAATGGGGAGACGCAGCAGGCCCCGGCAAAGGGTACCACGGTCACCATGGTAAAAGATATGCTGCGCTTACTTGGATTCTTTAACGGTAATATGTAACGAATGCAACTGTACGCACCCTCTCTTACCCAATACCAACGATTGGTAACCCGCGAGGTAAAGATCGGCGATCTGCTGTTGGGTAACGGCCATCCTATTCGGGTACAGACTATGACTACGACCGATACGATGAATACGCTGGCCACGGTAGAACAGGCCATTCGATGTATAGAGGCGGGTGCCGAGTTGGTACGTATTACGGCACCTTCCAAAAAAGAAGCAGAGAATTTAAAAGTAATCAGAGACGAGCTGCAGAAGCGCGGTTATAAAGTACCGCTGGTCGCCGATATTCACTTTACGCCCAATGCTGCAGAGATCGCGGCCCGCATCGTAGAAAAAGTAAGGATCAATCCCGGCAATTACGTGGATAAGAAAAAGTTTGAACAGATCGACTATACCGATGCGGAGTACCAAGAAGAGATCGAGCGGATCCGGGAGCGTTTTACCCCCCTGGTACAGATTTGTCGTCAAGAAGGTACGGCCATGCGTATCGGTACCAATCATGGCTCACTGAGCGACCGTATTATGAGTCGCTACGGCGATACGGCAATTGGTATGGTAGAGAGTGCCATGGAGTTTTTGCGAATTGCCCGTGGTGAATCCTTTCACAACATTGTGCTAAGCATGAAGAGCAGCAACCCGCAAGTGATGGTACAAGCCTATCGCTTGCTGGTGCAGACCATGTTCAATGAGTTCGGTGAGGCCTATCCGTTGCACCTGGGGGTTACCGAGGCCGGGGATGGTGAAGATGGTCGTATCAAAAGTGCGGCCGGTATAGGCACTTTATTAGAGGACGGGTTGGGCGATACCATTCGTGTTTCGCTGACAGAAGATCCGGAACTCGAGATACCCGTGTGCCGCGATATCGTCAAACGCTATCAACGCCCAGGCAGTGCAGCAGTGCCTCCTGCCCATTCGATACCTTATTCTCCTTTTGAGTACAAACGTCGCAGCAGTTTTGCAGTAGATTGCATAGGAGGGCAGCAGGTACCCGTGGTCATCAGCGACCTGAGCAAGATAGAAAATATTACACCCGACCATTTGCGCAGTGTTGGTTATAGTTACGATTCGCAAACGGATAAGTGGTCTATTGGAGATGCAGCAGCCGATTTTATTTTTACTGGTCATCAACTACTTAATTTTGCATTGCCCGGAACGCTAAAGGTGATCGTTTTTCCGGATGCATGGCAACAAGCCGCTTCGGATACCTACTACCCACTGTTCGCTGCCAGTGGTTATGCGGCCGCTGCCGCAAAGAGCGACAAGTTGAATTTTGTGATGCTCGATTGCTATAGTGACGAGACCACTATCAATGATTATACTTTTTTAGAGAGCATGGCTAATGACAAAAGCGTTGTTCTTTGTCTTGGCAGTACTAATCAAAACGCCATGCAGTCCGTTCGTCGCATGCTCATGGAGTTGCAGCAACGAGCTATACAAAATCCGGTGGTACTTATGTGCGATAGCAAAGGAGCCACCCCCGATGAGCACCTTATTCATTTTGCCATCGAAACAGGAGCGCTACTCCTCGATGGTATGGGCGATGGCATTGCATTGGGGTATCGCTCCGAGGCATCCATGCAAAACATTCAGGTAAAAGGCAGAACCTATTTGCCGGTACAGGATATTCATCAGTTTACCAATAACACGGCCTTTAGCATCTTGCAGGCTACGCGAACTCGTATCTCAAAGACAGAGTACATCAGTTGTCCGAGTTGCGGCAGAACCCTGTTCGATCTGCAAGAGACCACGGCCAAGATCAGGGCCGTTACGCATCATCTAAAAGGGGTCAAGATCGCCATTATGGGTTGTATCGTTAACGGACCGGGCGAGATGGCCGATGCTGATTTTGGTTATGTGGGCAGTGGTCCGGGTAAGATTACTTTGTACAAAGGAAAAGAGGTCGTTAAGCGAAATGTCGACAGTGAGGTGGCTGTCGATGAGCTTATCAACTTGTTGCGTGAGAACGATGCGTGGGTAGAGCCGGCAATGTAAGCCGCTTCATTCGCTATACGGACAGTTGGTTTGTCTTCTTTTTCACGCTAGTATTTTTAATAAGAAGCGCATGTCACAAACAGATTTTTTAGTGATCGGATCCGGAATTGCCGGGCTCAGCTTTGCCATAAAGACGGCGCAACGTTTTCCCGATAAAAAGATCAAGGTCATTACCAAGGCCACGGCCGACGAGACCAACACTAAATATGCGCAAGGAGGCATTGCCGTAGTAAGCGAAGGAGAAGGGGATAGTTTCGAAAAGCATATAGAGGATACGCTGGTAGCCGGAGACGGGCTTTGTAATAAAGACATCGTGCGCATGGTAGTAGAAGAGGGCCCGGATCGGGTAGAGGAGATCATTTCTTGGGGCGCCCGTTTTGACCGCAACGCCATAGGCGAATACAAGAAAGGAAAAGAAGGCGGCCATTCGGCGCATCGTATCTTACACTATAAAGATGTTACCGGGTTAGAAATGGAGCGTGCCTTGTTGAAGTCGCTCGACTTGTATACTAATATCGAGGTAATCAAGCATTGTTTCGTGATCGATCTCATTACCCAGCATCATTTGGGATATTTAATTACTAAGTCTACGCCCAATATTGCTTGCTATGGTGTTTATGCGCTAAACCTCGAGACTAAAAAGATAGAAAAGATACTGGCAGGCATTACTGTGCTGGCCAGCGGAGGCAACGGCCAGGTCTATCGTACCACTACCAATCCTGCCATAGCCACTGGTGACGGAGTGGCCATGGTGTATCGCGCCAAAGGTCGTATCGAGAACATGGAGTTTATTCAGTTTCATCCCACGGCGTTGTTTGAGCCGGGGCTTCGCGGTCAGGCTTTTTTAATTACCGAAGCCGTTCGCGGAGAAGGGGCCATTTTGCGTAACCACCGGCAAGAGGCATTCATGGAGCGTTATGACCCCAGAAAAGATCTGGCCCCTCGCGATATCGTGGCCCGTGCCATTGATGCCGAAATGAAAAAGGCCGGAACTGAACACGTATGGCTTGATTGTCGGCCGATTGATATGGGCGGTTTTCGTTCGCATTTTCCGAATATTTACGAAAAGTGTCTTTCACTTGGTATAGATGTTGCAAAGCAGCTGATACCGGTGGCTCCCGCTGCGCACTATAGCTGTGGCGGAGTTAAGTCGAACGAGTGGGGGGAGAGTTCTATTCATCGGTTGTTTGTATGTGGTGAATGCGCCAGTACCGGATTGCACGGCGCCAACCGGTTGGCCAGTAATTCGCTGCTCGAGGCCATGGTCTTTGCCCATCGCTGTTTCGAAAAAGCAGCTACCCAAATAGAGACCGTAACGACACCCGACGCTATTCCCGATTGGAATGCCCGTGGCACTACCGATCCTCAAGAAATGATCCTGATTACACAAAGCTTAAAGGAGCTACAACTACTGATGAGCGATTATGTCGGTATCGTCAGAAACGATGTACGATTACAGCGTGCCCTCAGAAGACTCGATCTGCTGTGGGAAGAGACCGAGCAATTGTACCAGACCAGTACGCTCTCTCCGCAACTACTTGAGCTACGCAACATGATCACCGTGGGTTACCTGATTGTGAAAGGCGCGCATTTTAGAAAAGAGAGCCGGGGGCTTCACTATAATACTGATTACCCTGCAAAAAGCGAACTCGTTCAAAATATTGTACTCTAGTGCTGACACGATAAGCCAGCCATCGCCTTCTCTGCTTTGCCACACCCCTTGATGATGCTGGCGTTCGTTAATGAAAGAGCAGGGTGGTCATTTCGGAGCTATCTTTGCCACATGTACCCGCTGGTCCGTTTTACGCTGTGGTTGCTTTCTTTTTTGCCCTTTGCATTCTTTCATGCCCTGAGCTGGGGAGTGGCCCGCCTTTTGTTTTATGTGATCGGCTATCGCAAAGCGGTCGTATTGCAAAATCTCTCCATTGCTTTTCCTGAAAAAAGTGAGTCGGAAAAAGAAAAGATCGCCCTCGATTTTTACCTGCGGTTTACCGATACTTTTTTGGAGTCGATAAAAATGCTTTCTCTTACTAACAAGCAAGCCCTTGGTCGCGTTACCCTCGATCTGGGCGTGGTAGAGGAGTTGCTGGCTCGGGGAAGATCCGTTCAACTGATGGTGGCCCACCAATTCAACTGGGAGTTCATTAATCTGACGGTACCGGTGGCGCTCCATCATCCTTTTTATTTTGTCTACCGCCCCATTGGCAATAAGGTCATCGATCGGCTTTATCTGTGGCAACGTACCCGCTTGGGCGGGAACGCCGTATCGGCCGATCAGTTTACCGAAAAGCGCGATCTTATCTTTTCTGGCCCATCGGTGCTGGCCCTCGGTGCCGATCAAAACCCCGGCAAGCCCGACAAGGCACTCTGGATGCCCTTTTTTAATAAACCGGCTCCTTTTTTTACCGGTCCCGCCAAAGGGGCTATTCAGTATGATGCCGCCATGGTCATGTTTCAGATGGAGCGTACTCGAAGGGGGCATTATAAGTTCAGTACCCGGTTAATTAGTGAGCATCCCCAATCGCATACGCCCGAGCAGTTGACGTTTCTTTATAAATGCGAAGTTGAAAGAGTAGTTAAGGCCGACCCGGCCAATTATTTGTGGAGCCATCGCCGCTGGCGACATACCTGGAAAGATTCGTACGGATTGTTTACTGGTGCGTAAGCAACTGAGAGGTGTAGCGCATTACTTCGTTGAGCCTTTCAGGGTTAACGGAGTAGTAAATGTATTTGCCCTCACGCGATGTTTTTACAAATCCAGCTTTTCTAAGAATGGCCAGGTGCTGCGAGGCAACGGATTGCTCTAAGCGCAGCTTGATGTAAATATCGGTAACGGTTATTTTGCTATTCTCGTCGATTAGTCGCAAGATTTGCTGTCTTAACTTATGGTTAAGTGCCCGTAAGATGATGGCGGCTTTTTTTAGTTCGAGCAAGTCAATCTTTAAGGTTCCTTCTTTGTGTTCGGGATAAGAAAGCGTAAGCGAATAATTA